>JAWODE010000176.1:0-3618 GCA_046483455.1 Candidatus Hydrogenedentota bacterium
TCGGGGATGTGAACAGAGCCGCCCACCCGCGGAAGTGGAAACGTTGCAAAACCGCCGCCGTCCCATATCCGCCAGTCCGCGGTTTGCTCCAAGGGCTCGTCAAACCGGAATCTTGTCTCGATGGGGTTTCCCTCGGGCGTCACCGACAACACGGTTATCTCGACGTTGGGCAGTATTATTGTTTCGCCTACTTCACACGGATGGGTGTCCACGTTGCGGAACATCATGGACCATGGTTGCTCGATCAGTCCTTCCGGTGTCGTGACGATCATACTATGGCTGTCGACCCGGAAAATATCCGCATTGCCGAGCCCGCCCCGCAGTAATAACAGGCTGCGGGGTACCGGCTCCGCTTTCGACGATCTCCGAATGGGTATGCTTACGGTGAAGACATCCATGGGCGCCGAAACGACGACAACGTTGGTTTTTTCCACGGCTTTTGAAGAGGGCACGCTTTTATCCAACCCGGCCATATAGGCCGCCGGGAAGCGTACCCCGCCCGAGGACCCCGCAAGCACCAACGGCGCGAGCAGCAGGTTCAACACAAGCAGCACGACCGCAAGGGCTCGCCGCCCCCGGCGTTCGGGCGAAGGACATTCGGCCGCTTTGTCGCTGTCGCGGTGCATTCCCAACACGATGGCATGCGTCAGCAAGGCCATGGCTCCGATTCCCGGCAGGACCATGAGGCGGTTCTGGGGCCATGTTGCGCAGAAAGGCGCCATAGCCACCAGGGTACCGGCTACCCAGAAACGTATCTGGCGGTCCCGTTTCAACGCGGGCCAGAGCAGCCATAACACGGCTCCTATTACCACGAAGGCCCATGCCAACAGCGCAACCCGGCCCGGTGTCTTCAGAGCCAGCCAGACCGTCGGGTCAGGAAACGCGAACTGCCCCGAAAGCATCAGCGGAATGTTGATCAGCACGTTTTTCAGGAAAACGAGAGGCTGCTGTAACGGTTCGAGGTAGAGATGGGAGGCGGCTACGCCGTATCCCAAGGATTTGTACACCACGCGCCACACGATTCCCACGCACACATAGGGCAACAGACTGGCTGCACGTCGCCAACGCCCTCGGCGTTCCATGAACATGGCGTACGCCAATAGAAAACCTCCCGTGGCCGCTGCTGCCTCGGCGCACAACAGGCCCGTCGCGAACAGCACTGGAGCGATTATTCCAGCGAAACGTTTTCCCTGCTTCCGCCAGGCGTCGTGAGCTATGAGGCACAGTGCTCCGAAAAGGCCCGACAGCAACGCGTTCCGTCCCGCAATCCATGCCACGGGAATCGCATGGGCATCGTCTACCGCATAGAGCAACGCGGTGAGGGTTGCCAACCAAGGGGCCATTCCGATTCGTCGGTAAAGGAGCAGCACCACCGCAACAAGGAGTCCGTACCACAGGAGATTGTGCAGGTGCATAAGCCAGGCATGTTCGGGCCATGCTGTGTTGTCGAGCCAGTGGGTGAGTGCCGCCAGCGGCCGCCAGAAGGCGATTTGCATGTCGTCCGGCGTCCACCATACCGAGAGTCCCCGTGCTTTTCGGACAGTTTTGTTGGCGTCGGTTGTTCCGGTGAAATTGAAGGTGTCCAGGGGATGCTGTGAGAGTTCGGGCAGACCCGGCGCGTCGCGCACGACCATGCGGAAATGGTGGTCATCCGCAACCATCCCACCGCCCAGCGAGGGAAGGGGCAACACGAGCGCTAGCGCGACGACGAGCCAGAACATGCGCTTTTGGTTGAGGCCGCATGCGATTCTTTCAAGCCGGGAAGTCTTCATGGGAGACCACGATAACGATAGCCGTCGCGCGGGGCAAACTTCGCCATTGGGGAGCATCGGTCCAGACAGCTCCCCCTATCTCAAACTCCGCCCTACCGAGAGGGTGGTGCTTCCTTGTGGATATAATCAATAAGACTTATAGGACCTATGTGTGGTATAGGTCCTATAAGTCCTTTTGAGAGATTAGATTCTGTATCCGTTTCTAGTACCGGTAATGCTCGGGTTTGAAGGGGCCTTCTACAGGCACGCCCAGGTACTCGGCTTGCTTCTGGGTCAGTTTCTCGATAGGGGCGTTAAGCTTGCTGATGTGAAGCCGCGCGACTTCCTCGTCGAGTTTCTTGGGCAAAGTGTAGACCTTGCCTTTTTCGTACTTGTCGGGCTCGGTGGCGAAAGCCATGATCGCCAAAGTCTGGTTCGAGAACGAATTGGACATCACGAACGAGGGGTGCCCCGTCGCGCAACCCAGGTTTACCAACCGGCCGCGTGCGAGCATGATGATCGACTTGCCGTCAGGATAAATGAATTTGTCGACCTGCGGTTTGATGTTGAGTTCCGTGATGTCTTCGCGGTCCTCGAGATATGCCACCTCGATCTCGGAATCGAAGTGCCCGATATTGCAGCAGATGGCCTCGTCTTTCATGGCATCGAAATGCTCGCCACGTATCACATCGCAGCAGCCGGTGGCCGTGACGAAGATGTCGCCGATAGGCGCGGCTTCTTCCATGGTCACGACTTGGAATCCTTCCATGCAGGCCTGCAATGCGCAGATGGGGTCAATTTCGGTGACCAGCACCCGTGCTCCCAGGCCTCGCATTGCCTGCGCGCAGCCTTTGCCGACGTCGCCATATCCTGCAATAACGACGATTTTTCCCGCCACCATGACGTCGGTGGCGCGCTTGATTCCGTCGGCGAGAGATTCGCGGCATCCGTAGAGGTTGTCGAACTTGGATTTGGTGACCGAGTCGTTTACGTTCATGGCTCGGGTAAGCAGGGTGCCTTCCTTCATCATCTTATACAGACGATGAACGCCCGTCGTGGTCTCCTCGGATAATCCAATCCAATCTTTTGCGTATTCATGCCATTTGTTGGGGGTTTCTTCATGGGTTTTGTGGAGGAGCGTATCGACAATGGTTACTTCCTTGTGTTCTTTCGAAATTTCAGGAAGTTTCCCGGTCTTGTTAAACGTTTCCTCGAGCTGATAGCCCCGGTGAATTAGCAACGTCGCGTCGCCGCCGTCATCCACAACAAAATTCGGCCCTTTGCCATCGGGCCACGTGAGTGCCTGCCGGGTGCACCACCAGTAGTCCTCGAGTGTCTCGCCCTTCCACGCAAACACCGGAGTACCGCGTTCCGCGATGGCCGCCGCGGCGTGGTCCTGGGTCGAGAAAATGTTGCAGCTCGCCCAGCGCACGTCGGCGCCCAGCGCCTGGAGCGTCTCGATCAAGACCGCCGTCTGGATGGTCATGTGAAGCGAGCCTGAAACCCGATAGCCCTTCAACGGCTGCTCAGGCGCGTATTTCTCGCGAATCGCAATCAAGCCCGGCATTTCCTTTTCGGCCATATCCATTTCTTTGCGGCCCCACTCGGCCAGACCGATATCTGCAATCTTATATGGAAGTGTTGCTGCATCTGCTGTCACGGTTGCCATCTTTGAAAGCTCCTTTCGTTGCGAGGACGATTCTCGTTTCACGCCTGTCCCCGGCTGTCATCGCTCTAACGCGGATATTTCACAGCCTTGGGCCGGCGAGCCTGTGCTGCCTTGGGTAGCACATGTTGCATGAACACGTTGCGCTTGCTTCAACGCTCGACGAGGCTGTGAATATCCCACACTATGTGATCGCGCAAA
>JAWODE010000181.1:0-3958 GCA_046483455.1 Candidatus Hydrogenedentota bacterium
AATTCTCGCAGCCTTTTGCTCGAAGGCCGGGTCCCGAGGCCAAATTGGCCAGGATATTCACATTGTCTTCGGAGATGGTAAAGCGCATTTCGCGCCAATGGACAAACGATTTCGCGATGATTCGCGCCAGCAACCAGCCCACGGTCAGGGCAGCGATAAGTGTACCCGCGGACGTAATATAATCGGGCGGGCGCCACAGGCGAATAGAATCGAAGCTGAACGTGGCCAGTGTGCTGAGTGCTATCATTATCGGCGCTGCAATGAAGAGCAGCGCCCATGTCCTGAAACGCGACGCGCTGGTTATATGCAAAAAGCGTGAACTTGCGGCGGCGGCTCCAACGTATAACAGTACGGCACATTGAGTCACGGTATGGCCGAACGGCGTGAGGACTCCCGTTTCGAGAGCGTACGCGGAAGGCGGGGGGGAGTGCGCAGGCGCCCCCAATTGCAGAAAGAAAAAGACGATGGTGTAAAGGGCTAGCGGAGCCATCGAAAACGCGAGCGCGGCCACGACGTCGCGGGCCAGCAGAGGGCCTACCGACCGTGCGGCGGCGAGTCCAAGGAGGACCGCCATGGCGCCCTCGGCAGGCACAATACGAACCAAGGGAAGCGCCAATATAAGCAGTATGCAGACGGGCCACAGCAGCTCGAAACGCACTCCTATATGGCGGGTGTGCAGGAAATCCACGAACTCGAGAGCGATAACGGCGAATGCCAAAACCGCGGTAAGCTGCACGTTGAGTCCCGGGATAAACAGAAAAACATCCCACGGAGCAGCCACGGCGAACAGCAGAATCAGGCTTGCGCGCACATTTTCCAGACCGCGCATTACTCAAGGGTCTCCGTAGGAGGGGGAACGGGGAAATGGGCCGGCGGACGGCCGCCCACCCAATGAACCAGCACCGCCACAACAACAAACACCGCAAAGAGCACAATGGCAATTCGCCGTTCGCGACGCATTCTCTGGATGGCATCCATCATTGAAACGTATCCCCCGGCGGACGCGAACCTTTTGCCCCTTCTGGTACACGTGGATTATACCACGTCAACAAGACAGCCTTTGGGCACTCCCGTGCCGTTTTTCTTACAGCATGCCCTCTTTCGAGAGGCGCATGAGTTCGGCGGAATGGCGCGGCTCCCGCGCTTCGTAGCCCGGTAAAGGCTGAATCTGGGTGTGGTACGCGTCTAGAAAACTCGATGACATCGGGTAATAATCGTCTTCGAGTTCCGCGGGCGGCACGATCCAGTTTTTCGCGCCGACGACAGCGGGGGGAGCGTCGAGATAATCGAACGCCAACTGGGTGATCTGCGCGGCCACCGTGTGGAGGTAACTGCCGCGCTCGCACGCGTCGCTGCCGAGAATCAGCTTTCCGGTCTTTTTGACCGAATTGTAGAGAATCTCGTAGTCAAACGGCACAAGCGTCTGCCCGTCGATGAGCTCCACCGAGATATTATAGTCGTTCTCGAAGCGCTGGACGGCTTCGTGGGCGCGGTATAGCGTAGCTCCAAAAGTGAGGACCGTAAGGTCGGAACCTTCCTTCAGCACCTCGGGCACGCCCAGCGGCACGGTGTAGTACTCAGCGGGAACGCCGTCCTTGTGGAAAATGTCGGTGGTATCGTAGATTCGCTGGCTTTCGAAGAACACCACCGGATCGTTTCCGCGCAATGCCGACGCCATCAGGCCTTTGGCACTGTACGGGGTTGCGGGGAAGCAGACTTTCAACCCGGGCATGTGAGCGCAGAGCGCGGTCCAGTCTTGTGAGTGCTGGGCGCCGTATTTGTTGCCTACCGATACCCGCAACACGACCGGCATGCGGCAGTACCCGCCCGACATGGCGGTCCATTTTGCGAGCTGGTTGAAGACTTCGTCGCCCGCGCGTCCCATGAAGTCGCAATACATTAATTCGACGACGGGCCGTCCGCCCTCGAGTGCGAAGCCGACGGCGGTACCGGCGATCGCGCCCTCGGAGATGGGCGAATTGAATAGGCGGTGGTACGGCAGCGACTCCGTCAGGCCGCGGTAGACCGCGAACGCACCGCCCCAATCGCGATTTTCTTCGCCGTAGGCGACCATGCGCGAGTCGTTGTAGAAATGGTGCACGACTGCTTCAAAAATGCCGTCGCGAAGGCTTACGGCCTTACTTTCTTTGAGCGCCTTGCCGTTTTCATCAAGCCCTGAGCGGGACTTCTTGGCAATCTGCTTGACCCGTGGATTTTCTTCGAGCGGTATCAGCACATCGTCCTCGCGCTCGAGACCGGGCAGTTCCTCTTCCTCGACATCGGCGAACATGATTTCCGCAAGGCCTTCATGAGGGGTAAGGACCATTCGGGGGGAGAGTTCATTGTCTGTGGCCAATTTGCAGGCTTTTGTGACCTTTTTGGTCACATACGCCTGGACCGTGTCGAGGTCCGCTTCGGACGCCACGCCGGCATCGACAAGTTTGGCGCCAAACTCGGTAATGGGATCGACGGCGCGCCACATCTCGATCTCTTCACGCTCGCGATACGAGGATTGATCGCTGGGCGAGTGGCCGGTCTGTCGGTAGCATTGCACATCGAGTAAAACAGGCCCGTCGCCGGCCTCGATAGTGGCTTTCTTCCGCGAATAGGCATCGGCGACCGCCAGAGGGTTGTTGCCGTCAATGGTTTCGGCATGCATCTTGTCCGGATTCAGAGCCGCGCCTGAACGGGAAAGATATTCGAAGCCCATGGTCTCGCCAATGGGCTGCCCGCCCATTCCGTAAAAGTTGTTCATGAAATTGAAGACGATGGGCAATCCGCCGCGGCAATCTTCTTCCCACAGCCTTTTAAACTGGGCCATGGTCGAGAATTGGAGGGCTTCCCAGACCGGCCCGCAACCGATCGAGGCATCGCCAATGTTCGCCACGACAATTCCTTCTTGACGGCGGACACGCTTATACAAGGCCGCGCCGGTGGCGATATCGCCGCTGCCGCCGACGATGGCGTTGTTGGGGAAGACACCGAAGGGGATGAAGAAGGCGTGCATCGAGCCGCCCATGCCCTTGTTAAAACCGTTCTCGCGGCCGAAAATCTCGGAGAGAAGGCCGTACAAGAGAAAGTCGATGCCAATTTCCTCCTCTTCCTCGCTCGAGAAACCGCTTTTGCTTTTTCCGGACTTCTTTCCGTTCAAGCGCAGACCTTGCCAGTCGGGTTCGTGCGTTTCGACCATTTTTAAAATGGCGCCGTCGAAATAGTTTTCCATGATGGGGCGCAGTTGGCTGCCTTCAAGTTCCTGGATGGCGCGCAGGCTCTTCGCGATGATTTCGCCGTGGCTGCGGTGGCTGCCGTAGATATGGTCTGCGACCCTCAGATGATACGCTTCGCCGACGGACGCGCCCTCTTGGCCAATCGACAGGTGGGCCGGTCCCAAATGTTTGTATTCGATGCCCTGATATGCGCCCAGCTTCTTAATGTTGTCCAGCATGCTTTCGAATTCGCGGATGAGACACATGTCGCGGTAAATCCGCAAACACGCCGCGGGCGTAATGCCGGAATCCCCCTCGATTTCTTCGGAGACACTCTTCCGGTACGCATTGATAGGGATGGAACCCAGTTCAATTGCCGTTTCCTTGCGAACTTCCTCGGGGATGACCATCAATTTCTTCGTCATGGATAAGCACCTTCGATTCGTCGGGGTTGCGTATGCGAGCAGCCAATACAGCAAAAAGCGGCCAAAAGACCGTTCATGTCAAGACTTTGAGCCAGTATACTCCAAATCCGGCAGCGATTTCATATGCCCGTTTCTCCCCAGATCGCCGGGTAACATGCGACTACATAACTCAAGAGTGCCGTGGCTATCGGGTACAGATTCAATAGGCGAGTCACCCATCTGGTGAGGCTGGAGACTACTCGGCGATCTGGAGCGCCGAAGGCGCGCTAACATACCAGCCCAGCCTGAAGGGCTGGGTATATACGCATTCCTATACATCCCCCGGTC
>JAWODE010000224.1:0-4797 GCA_046483455.1 Candidatus Hydrogenedentota bacterium
TTACGCCAACGGCGCCGAAGCCCTGCCGCATGTTATTTTGGACGCCGAGGCAGTGGCCTGGGTGCTGTGGTTGTGTGCGAAACATGCCGAACAACTCCCTTCGGACGCTCGAGCAACGTTCGCAAAAGAAGTGGGAGCCAAGATCGAAGCCGCGGCCGAGTTTCTCGAGGCCTGGAGCGACCCCCGAACGGGCCTCCCCCGAACCGCTTTTAACCCCGACGAATTGCGCGATGCGCCCAGCCCGGAACTCGCGATTCATACGTATATGGGACTCCAAAGCGCGCTCGCTCTGGCAGCATTGAGCGGGCAAGAACGGCCCGATTGGCGCAAGCGCGCGCAAGAACTTCAGGCCATCATCCGTGCTCGTTACGTCGATGACGACGGCTTCTGGCGGCTGGAAAATCCCGAGCGTTTTTGGAACGTCGACCTCGTGCCGTCAACCCATCCCCGGTGGCTGCCGATTCTTCAGCAATCCCTCAAATCGCTGAATCTGAAGAAAAAAGCATCCCCACATGCCGCCGGCGAAGCTCTGTTTGCGGCTGCCATGCTTTCCCCCTCCCACACTGGCATCCGGAAAGAAATCCGGGCGATTCTCGAGAAAACGCGCACAGACAACCCGGCGGACTCCGATAAAACGCCCCTTGCATTCCCGCCCGACAGCTACATAGCGGCTCTTCGATACCTCGCTTGGGAAAAAATCACCGAAAAACCATCGTAAAACGGCCGCTTATCTTTCGGCTTCCGTCAGCCGGACGGGTTCCGCGGCCCCTTTCATGACCTGTACCGTTCGCCCGGTCGAGGGGTGGAAAAGACTCACCCCCTGTTCGTCCTGGTTTAATTCCTCGACCAGCCAACCGCCGCCGACCTCATCGCCAGCTTCAACCATGGTCCGTCGCGCACGGTCCTCGCGCGGGGTTTGAATGGAAAGGGCCGCCTTTTCTCCGACCATGCCAATGAAACTTACATAAGCAAACACCGGGGGTTCAGGGGGTGTCTCTGGTTCTGAAACGCGCTCTTGCGGGGTTTCGGAAGACACAGGGGATTTAGATTCCGCCTCTTCCCGTTCCTCCGGAGACTCTTGCGGCGTCTCTGGTGCCACAGCCTCGTCTGGAGTATCCGGTCCTCTTTCTGGTGCTTGAGGCGGTTCCGGAGCCGCTTCCGCCGGGGCCGTGCGACGCGGCGCGCCCCTTCGCGATTCGGAAAACACCCTTTCGTAGCTATCGAAAACCGTTCCATCACCGCGCTTCACCACGACCCGAATCGCCTCCATGCCTTTCTCGATACTTCGAACCATGGCCGTATCGAGTTCCAATTGAGCGGTGAGCAGCGATTCGACAACCACCGCTTCTCCCGCATTCACCGGCCGGCCATTATGAATCCACCAATCCGAAGGGACGGGATAGGTATGAAAGCTGTCTTCCCCCGGTTTACGCAATTGCACCTCGATGCCCCCAACCGATGTATCTTCCGCCTCGACCCCCGGCGGCACGGCATCCGGCCAGGGAAGGTAAAGCTCGATAGGACGGTCTCCCACGTTCCGGCACGCCACTTGCAAACTCTTCTCCTGCTGCTGGTCGAACGCGAAGGCGCATTCCAGCTTTGGCGGCGTAGAACCCCACAGGCTCCAATCGGAATCGGTAAACAGGGGAAGCGCGGTGAGCACCGCAAAACCGACCAGCACACAAGCGAGTACAAAAACGATAGTTTCCCACGTCCAGCGCCAGCCGCGCTTTCCCGGTCGTGGGGGCACGCCTTCCTTGCCCCGGTAAGCCTCGAGGGGCAGGTCCATATACCCCCCCACGACGGCGCTGGATTCGGCTTTCCCCATCTGCTGCAGTTCACGGATAGCCGCCGCGTGCCGGGAAATCTCGCGTTCCAATCGCGCACGCTCATCGACCACACGCTCGGAAGAGACTCGTTTTTCGGCTTGGCCCTGCCGCAACCGCTCGAGATCGCGGCTCAGCTGCCTGTATTCCGAATGGAGTTGCTCGCGACGCGCGGAGGCTTCTTCGCGCCAATAGGCCAAATCTTTTTCGGCAAGCCGTAGATGGTCGGTGTAGAACCGCGAGAGATGTTCGTAACGGGCGTTATCGATGTTGCCCGCGGACCACGCGCGGGCACTTTCGTGCTGAAGGTTCTGCGCTTTCTCGCGGTATGAAAGCGCCGTCCGAAGATGCTCTTTCAGCTCTGCATTACTAGCCACGCGATTTCTTTTCCGCCAGCGCCGTTTTTACAAACTCGCGAAACAGCGGCTGGACTTTCAAAGGGGTGCTCTTGAACTCTGGATGAAACTGAGAAGCACAAAACCATGGATGCTCCCGCAACTCTGCAATCTCCACCAATTCATGGTCCTCACGGGGATGCACCCCGCTGAACGTTAAGCCCGCCTTTTCGAACCGCTCGCGGTACGCGTTGTTGAACTCATACCGGTGTCGATGGCGCTCCGTGATCATATCCATACCATAGGCCGCGTGCGCTTTGGTGCCCGATTTCAGCACACAGCGGTACGCGCCCAGCCGCATGGTTCCGCCCATATCCTTGACACCTTTCTGCTCGGTTAACAGACTGATGATCGGGTGCGGGGTCTCCGCGTCAAATTCCGTGGAATTGGCTTCCTTCAATCCTATCAGATTCCGCGCGATTTCGATGCACGCAATTTGCATCCCGAGACAAATTCCTAAAAACGGCTTTTTCTTCTCTCGCACATATTGTACCGCACGCACTTTACCTTCGACACCTCGTTTTCCAAACCCGGGGCCGATCAGGACGCCATCGAAGCCTTCCAACACCTCTTCCGGAGCAACGCCGTTTTCGAATTGCTCCGAATCGATCCACTCGAGCCGCACCTTGCAGTCGTTCGCAACTCCCGCATGCTGGAACGCCTCATTGATGCTCTTGTACGCGTCTTCATGAGCGATATATTTCCCAACCGCCGCGACGCGAATTTCTTCTTGGGGCCGGCGCATGCGTTCGACAAGGTCCTGCCACTCGTCCAAATCGGCCGGCGGCGCATCCATTCGCAGGACGTTCAACACCGTCTCATCCAATCCCTGTTTATGCAGGTTCAGCGGGATCGCGTAAATCGGTGAAATATCCTGGGCCCCGATAATGGCGTCCTCGGTCACATTACAGAACATCGCGATCTTGCGGCGCTGGTCCGGCCCAATCGCGCGTGTCCCCGTGCGGCAGCAGATAACATCCGGCTGAAGGCCGATATCGCGCAAGGCACGCACACTGTGCTGGGTGGGTTTAGTCTTCAGTTCGCCCGCCGCGGCAATATAGGGAAGCAGCGTCACATGAATAAAGCAACATGGCGTGGGTTTTACCTCGAGATTAAACTGGCGAATGGCCTCGAGAAACGGCTGGCTTTCGATATCGCCTACCGTGCCCCCGATCTCGATGATCGCCACGTCCGCATCGTCCTCGGGTTCCGCTGTAAGCATACGGATTCTCGATTTGATCTCGTCGGTGATGTGGGGAATCACCTGTACCGTTTTACCCAGATACTCGCCACGGCGTTCTTTCTGGATTACGGCATTGTAGACACTTCCCGTCGTCACATTGCTTTTCCGTGACAACGTGGCGTGGGTGAACCGCTGATAATGCCCCAAATCAAGGTCCGTCTCCGCCCCGTCATCCGTTACGAACACCTCGCCGTGTTCGTAGGGATTCATCGTGCCGGGGTCCACATTGATGTAGGGGTCCATTTTCATCATGGCTACCTTGAGCCCCCGCGATTCGAGCAGGAGTCCAAGGCTTGCGGCGGCAATCCCCTTCCCTACCGACGACACGACGCCCCCCGTGACAAAGACGTAACTAGGCATTGACGCTGTTCTCCCCTGTTTGCTGTTTCAAAAGGTCCTCGACTCGCCGCAGATCTTCAGGCGTATCCACACCTACGCTGAGGTATTCCGTATCGACCACGGCAATGGGGTAACCGTTCTCGAGCGCGCGCAACTGCTCGAGCTTCTCCAATTCCTCGAGCGGCGTGGGCGCCATGCGTGCATACTCGAGCAGAAAGTCCCGCCGGTACACATACAGGCCGACGTGCTGCCAATAGCACCCCCGCGCGGCATTGGGTTTCTCGCCGCGCACGTACGGAATTGGCCACCGCGAGAAATACAGCGCCCGGCCCTTCGCGTCGCAGACAACCTTCACCACGTTCGGGTTATCTACCGATTCCTGGTCCGCTATCAGGCACCGCGCGGTCGACATCGGGATTTCGGGGTTATCCAGCAACGGTTGGACCGTCGCATCAATCACCCGGGGGTCGATCAGCGGTTCATCGCCTTGAATATTCACGATAATGTCTGCTTCGGATTCCGCTACCGCTTCCGCGATGCGGTCCGTGCCGCTCGGGTGGTCCGGCCGCGTCAGCACCACATCCGCACCGAACGGCGCAACGGCATCCCTAACCCGCTTATCTTCCGTGGCAATAATGGCCTTGGTCACATGCCGCGCACGCAACGCGCGCTCATAAACATGCACAACCACGGGTTTTCCCAGCAGCGGCGCGATCACTTTTCCCTCAAAACGCGTCGAGCCATAGCGGGCGGGGATCACCCCCAACACAACAGGAGAGCGGGATTTCGGCATAGCTCGTCCTCCATTCATGTACCCCTTCAGCACGCAGAAAAAAAGCGGTATCACTCAAAAGGTTAGGAAAAAAGGAAGGGCATCCCGTCCCCTAACGGGATTTCAATCTAGCACACCCCCCACCCTTTTTCAACGACGAATTTGACACCACGAAGGATTCTGGTCATCGCCACTAGACCCACAGAAGACCGTTCTTGAACG
>JAWODE010000276.1:0-7523 GCA_046483455.1 Candidatus Hydrogenedentota bacterium
CGGCAGGCCATTACGGCAGCCGGCTCGGGCTGCAAAGCCGCGATCGACTGCGCCCGCTGGCTCGAAAGCCAACACGCATAGGATGGCGGCCTCGAAGCCGTCTCGATGCGTTGCAACAGTTTTAAGGAATGACTTTACAAAACGATGAATCACTAAGGGGGGTGATGCAATGAAACGCGCGCTTCTTACCATCACGATTGCGGTTCTCGCAGTGGCCGGCCCGGCGGCGGCTCAAGACCCGGAACCCGTGTCCATCGGTTCGCGACTCGAGCTTCTGGTCGACGATTACCTCATCGAGCATCTTTCAGGCGAAGCTGCCTTTCGCATGCATCGGCCCGTTCCTCGTGAAATCGTGCTCGACCATAACAAACCGTGGGAAGGCAGCGGCACGGGGTACCACACGGTATTCAAAGACGGTCACCTTTACCGCATGTACTACAAAGCCTGGCATCTCGATGTGCGGGAATCGGGCGTGAAGATGCCTCATGACACAGTGGCTGCCTATGCGCACAGCACCGACGGCATTCACTGGGTGCGGCCCCATCTCGGTCTGTTCGAGTACGAAGGCACGAAGGATAACAACATCGTATGGATGGGCAAGGGGTCGCATGACTTCACGCCGTTCAAGGATACGCGTCCCGGGTGCCCGCCCGACGAAGTGTACAAGGCCGTAGGGTACGGCGGCGAGCCGGCAGGTCTATACGGTTTTACGTCCGCCGACGGTATCCATTGGTCGTTGGTTCAAGACGCCCCGATCATGACTGGATACGCTTTCGACACCCAGAATCTCGTGTTTTGGGATACGGTGCGTAACGAATACCGCGCCTACGTGCGCGATTTCAGCGAAGGCGACTACAAAGGCACTCGAGGCATTCGCACGGCCACCTCGAAGGATTTCCTCACGTGGACCGAAGCGCAGTGGCTTGAATACGTCGACTCGCCGGTCCAGCAGTTGTACACGAATCAGGTCAAACCGTATTACCGCGCCCCCCACATCTTCATCGGATTCCCCACGCGTTATATCGAGCGCGGATGGTCCCCCTCGATGGAGGCGCTTCCCAATCTCGAACACCGGCGCATGCGCTCGAAGGGCAGCAACCGCTACGGCATGGCCATCACGGAAGCCCTGTTGATGACGAGCCGCGACGGCCTCCTTTTCAACCGCTGGAACGAAGCCTTCCTGCCGCCCGGCATTGAACGTGCCGACAACTGGGCTTACGGCGACAACTACCTCGCCTGGCATGTCGTCGAGACCGAATCCACCATGGAAGGCGCGCCCAAGGAACTCTCCCTGTATGCCACCGAAAGCTACTGGACCGATCATTCGAGCAAGCTCCGGCGCTATACCCTTCGTATCGACGGCTTTGTGTCCATTGAGGCCCCCTTCAGCGGCGGAGAAGTGCTGACCAAACCCTTGGTGTTCGAGGGCGATGAACTGATTCTCAACTTCGCGACCTCCGCCGCGGGAAGCATCCGGGTGGAAGTGCAATCCCCCGAGGGCCAACCCGTCGAGGGGTTTGCCCTCGATGACTGCCATGTAATCTTCGGCGATGCCCTCGCCCGTCCCGTCGCATGGAAGGATGCGTCGATCGGCGCCCTCGCAGGCCGGCCCGTCCGCCTCCGCTTCGTTATGAGCGACGCGGAGCTCTATTCCCTGCAGTTCCAGACAAACAACGAATAGATGTACCGGGCTTGCCGACTCAACAGCATAGCCGCAACCAAAGACGCGCAAACGAAAATGTACCGCCAGAACGCCCTTTCGGCAGTTTTTCTCCCAGCGGACGAGAGGCCCTCTCAATTCGCCTTATACGGTCTCCGGGACTTGAGCCTCTGTTCGGAGAAATCCTGCCAAGCCGAAAGCATGGGTTTTATCCAACGCGAGCCTGTGTGACGCAGGGGAGGATGGTTCATCGTCGAGCACAAGAAAGTTTGTTACTCTAGATGAATCCTTTCGAAAATATGAGCGAAGTTCTCAGATAGTAGTACGGACGTGTGATATACTTGCTTTGCTGCATGAAGGCTTCACATATTCATGGATGTAGAAAAGCAAATTACCTATTGGGCGAATGGCTCAAAAAGTGACATAGAGGCCGCACGCTTACTCGTGAATGGCGGTAAAGCGCGCCAAGGCCTTTTTCTTGCCCACTTAGCCCTTGAAAAGGCACTCAAAGCCCATGTTGTGAAAGCCAGCTCGAAACACCCCCCAAAAGTCCATAGTCTGTTAATTCTGACCCAGCGCACCAATCTCGAGATCCCCACTGCGCAGTTGGAATTCTTGGGTACTTTCGACGTTTATCAGTTGCAGGGCAGGTATCCGGATACGGAGTTGCCTGAACTTTCCGACGAATTGGTGCAACGTGATTTTAAGCAAGCGGGTGAGGTGCAACAATGGTTGATCCGGCAATTGTAGAAATTGTGCGTCAATACTTGGCGGTACTTCCCGAGTATGGGGTACACGGGAAGCGCGCAGTCCTTTTCGGTTCTTCCGCCCGCGGCGACATTCGAAACGAGAGCGACATCGACTTACTGGTAATCGCACCCGAATTCGACGAACGGCGTGATATGGAGTTTATACAGCAGCTCTGGCGCGCTCGTCTCCGGGCGGACTACCGGTTGGAGCCCATTCCATGCGGCGAGCGCGAATGGGAGTCCGGCACGAGTGACCGCGCGATTGTCGACATTGCACGCAGTGAAGGCCAATTGATTGAAACGGAATAAGACACCCCATCCCGCGCATGGTTCCTCCGCCCGCTTTCCTTTTCTGCCTTGGCGCTTAGACGCGCGCCCAAGCCTCCTCGATGATGGCGAAGGCTTCGTCCATTTCGCTTTCGCTGATGACAAGCGGGGGGCTTACGCGGATCACCTTACCGGCCAGGGGACCAAGGAAGTGCACGCCGGAGTTCCCGACGCCGTAGTACGCTTCCAGCACGCAGCGGTTGGCGAGTTCGGCGTTCTCGATCTCGAGCCCGTACACGAGCCCCTCTCCACGCACGGCCTTCACAAAGGGGAACTGGGCGGGGAGTGCGCCAAGCCGTTCCGCCATGATTTTCGCGGTGGCCCGTGCTTTGTTTACGATGTCTTTTTCTTCGAATACATCAAGCACGGCGCAGATGGAGGCGCAGGCGCGCGGATTGCCGCTGAATGTATCCGAGGCTTCGCCGTAAACCATGGCGTCGATAAGGTCCGCGCGGCCTACCACCGCGGCGGCCGGCTCGCCATTGGCGATGCCTTTGCCGAGCACGACGAGATCGGGCTGCACTTCATAGGTTTCGTAAGCGTACATGTTGCCGGTACGCCCGTGGCAGGCCTGCACCTCGTCGAAAATAAATACGATGCCGTGTTTTTCGCACCAGGCCTGCAGCATCTGGTGATACCACTTCGGCGGGTGGAACGACCCCGCCGCCCCCAGGTAGGGCTCCGTGATGAGTAACGCGATCTGGTTTTCGTATTCTTCGGCGAGCGCGTCCAGCTCATCCTGATAGAAGTCCCGGGGCTTCTCTTCCTCCATGGGGAACGAGATAAAGCGCACGTTCGGGTTGAGGCTTTCGCCGCCGGTAACATCGCCCGCGAGACCTTTCTTCCCGTGGAACCCATAGCGCGTTGCCACTATGATGGGACGCTCGGGATACCGGTGCTGCGCGGCCCACATCGCTTTCTGAATGCCCTCCGAACCGCTCGCGGCCCAGAGAAGCTTCTGCGCATGAGGATTGGTCGCCGCCATGCTCTTGATGAGCCGCTCTGCCGCGATGACTTCGATCTCCGTCACCATGTTGTAGGCATTTCGCGGCAGGCCATCGGCATACTGTCGCGTCAACGCCTCGAAACGCGGATGGTCATGGCCCAAGTTGTCGACCAAGACGCCCGAGGTAAAATCCACCAGCTTGCGGCCATCGACCGTCCAGATATACGAGCCTTTGGCCTTCTCGACCGTGAGTTGGGTGGGGGTGTACGTTCGTTGGCCTTTGCCGACCACCGCATCCAAGCGCTCGCGGATGGCGTTTGCCTTGGGTTCTCCCTCATGGTGAATCGATACCGATGCCTGCGTCTGCGTCGCCATAATCCTCCGAACCTTTCCTGTTCAGCCTCAGAATGTCATCAAACAACCCCGAAAAGGGGTCCAATTTACCCTGAAATCCCGCGTTTACGCCGAAAGGGTAGTATAATCCCGCGCCGCCGGCAATACAAAGTCGCCGACGAACCTGTCTTACACGCTTTCTTATGCGCCGCGACCCCCTACCTTCGTGTATCCATGAAGGCTTCCCAAAGGTCTTGGCGAATGAAAACCACGAGCCGGACGGCGGGGCGCAAACCGTGATTCTCGGACATGTAATGGTCCTTTAGCCGTGCGTGCACCTCGGGCGCGAGTTTCGGCGTGGTGATCACCATAGGGGCGTCGCAATTCTCAGGCAATTCCTGCCAATAGCCGACATTGGGAAACTGGCGCAAATACCACGGCAGCGGCCAATAATTGAGCCCCGGCGTGATGACCCGGATGAGCATTTCGTGGCCCTCGGGAGCATGTTCCGCGATGGCCTCGGCGCGCTGGCCCAGCCGCCGGACCCCGCTCACGGCGTGGGCATATACGTAAGGGTTGCGGGGGTCTTCGTAGTAATCGAAATTCGCCAGATACGATTGCCACCCCAAGTGCACCGTCAACGCGGCGAGCACCGCGCCCACCACGACTTTTGGGGCATACCGGAAGGCTCCCTTCACCTTGGGTAGGCACGGGATGACGCGCAACAGCACGATCGCGCCGGCCCCGGCCAGCAGAATCATCCCATGGACGCTGCTCAGAATGGACCACGGCGTCTTATACTGGATGGACGAGTACACAATCGTTGTCGTGACCGTATACACCGTCACAAAGCGCAGGAAATGCACATTTCCCGGCTTCTTGTCGCGATCATGGCGTGTCAACGCGCTGATGGCGCCCACCAGGGCCAGTCCCACGATCAGGCCCTCGCTCCACGTCGGGCCCGCTGCCCGGTGGGTATAGAGAAGCAAGTGCAGATAATAGTACCAGGGGTGGTGGTGAATCCCCGCTTCTACCGCCCGCTGGACGTACACCGTGTACGACAGGACCGAATCGATAATTCCCTGAAGATTGGTGAAGAACGACGAGAACATCAGCATGGACACCAGCGCGCCCGCCGCGACGAACGCGGCAACCTGCCGTATCAGCCGGGGCCGCAGATCCTCGGATTGGCCCCGCCGGAAAATGCGGTTGAGCGGATGCTCCTCATCATGAATCCGCGCCCAGAGGGGCGTTAACATAAACGCCACGGCAACGCCGAAATACGAGATGACACACGTTTCTTTGGTTGAATGCATCATCCCGAGGCAGGCGCCGCACAGAGCGGCCCACGCGATATTCCTGCGGCGCGTGTACCGCCATCCCGCCACCAACGTCGCGAATGTAAAGAACACCAGCAACGATTCCTGGATGTAGTACCGATTGTAGAAAACCATAATCGGCGAGATGGCCGTGAATAGCCCGGCAATGAGCGTCGCGCGGCGTCCGAGGCCGTCGCGCACCCACCACAGGCACAGCACCGTGCCCAGCCCGAATATCACCGGCACGATGCGGTAATGCACTTGGGTCGAGTCGGCGAAGTGCTCGATGCCGCTCAGCCACAGCACCGGAACCGTGAGGAAATACAGCGTGGGCCCGTGGTATTCCTCGGGGTCGTAAGCATACTCGCCTTCTTCGTAGAGCTCCTGGCCCGCCTTGAAGGCCTGCACTGCCTCATCGCAGTGAAAGGTGCGTTCCCCAAGGCGCGGTATCCGGTACGCAAATGCCACGACCGTCACTGCTACAAACCCGGCGATGAACCACCACGCGAGTTTCTTCTGGTCGCTGTGTTCAGAGAATCCCATGACTTTGTCATCCAGAACCTGCATCTTCAACCGTCATTCGGCGATGATGGTCGACTACTGCACAGGAAATATCCCGCGGATCATCCGACCCACATTTCCCAGAAAAAACATCCCACCGTCAGGCGCCGGCCAGAACGGTGGGACGAGTATGCGTTATTGCGTGGGTCAAATGAAAGTAGGACCCGTATCCCCCATCGCCTTTGTATAGAGGCGATCTGGGCTTATTCTACCGGGATGCCCCACACTTCCACTTCGACGTAGTTGTTGCGCTCATTCGAGGTGTTGCCCTTGCTGTAGAGGCGGACATACCGCGCTTCCACGCCTTTGCCCTCGATCAGGCGGCCTTCGTTGCTCTCGACATATTCCTTGTCTTTGCCTGCGCCAAGGCCCGCCGAGTTGTCGTGGTCATTGTTGTAGAGCGTCTCCACGTCCTCCGTGAAATCGGGGTCGTTGGCGGCCCGGACGACGACATCATGGTACACCCGTTCCGAGGTGTGGTAATGCCATACGAGGATCGCGTAAATCTCGTGTTTCTTTTTCAGATCGATCTGCACCCACTGGAGACCTTTATCGAGTTCCACCAGGCTCTTTTCCTGGAAGCCCTTATCGCCGTCGGTAATCATCGACAGTTTACCCATCGACGGGGTCTTGTCGCTGCTGGTCACCGGCTTGCCCTTGGATACCAGTTCGGTACCCACCGGAGCCATGAACGGTTCGCGGGGCTTGTAACTGAATTCCAGAATCTCCGACCAGTAATCCAGCGGGGTACCCATGAAGGATTTCTCGGGCAATTCGATCTTCAGAGGCGCCACGTCCTCTTCCTCGCCTGCAATCGCCGGAGCAGCCGCCATTGTAACCAGCATCGCCGCGCCGAGAAGGGTAACCATTGCGTATTTCATTCGTAACCTCCTTGAAAATCAAGGCTTTGAGCCCAACACGTTACACGGAAATGGACGCGTCAACAGCCCGGAATATTCACAGAAAATTCCACCGAGGCCTCGGCGCACCTATAGCACTAGTATCCCGTCTTTTAAGGCAGGAAGTCAAATTTTCGGCCTATCTTGTCTTTCTGGGCTGCTGCTGAAGTAATCTTGACTGCGTCACTCGTCCAAAGGCGGGCCTGGCAACGCCGAAGCGCGGTTGTATCGAAGGCGGGTTTGATTGCCGCCTTGCCGCGCTGGGCCTTGATGATTCCCTCTCCGTCCGCCTACTATGCCTGTGGGAGTTGCAGAAGGCGTTCACTCGTCGGGAGGTATGGTCATGCGGTTGCTCGTCATCTTTTTCGCTATAAGCGCCACTTTATGTGTCGGTACCGCTCTTGCTGGGGAGAATCCGCCCATCCAGGTCAACGGTGTGTTCCCCCATATGACCGTTTTCGCGCCTGGAGCCGGCAGCCAAAGCGAAACCGGCATCGGGGCGCTGATTCCTTGGGCGGACCGGCTCTGGGCCATCGGATATGTCGCCCACATCAAAGGCGAAGGCATCGGCCTGTACGAGATTCGCGAGGACATGACCATGTTTCTACACCCGGCGTCCGTCACCGGCACCTTCGCCAACCGTCTTATCCACTGGGATACCGAACAGGCCGTGATTGGCCCCCATGTCATCGACGCCCAAGGCATGGTGCGCACCATCGAACCTTTGAC
>JAWODE010000648.1:0-4446 GCA_046483455.1 Candidatus Hydrogenedentota bacterium
CGAAGGCAATGTCATCTGGCGCGCCGATATTATGACCCCGATCGTGGATATGACGTTCATGCACATCGGCGACCGTGCCTATCTGGCAATCGGTTGTTCCGACGGGGCTGTCTACCTGCTGGACGCGTCCGATGGCCAAATCGCCGGGCGCTTCCGGACGCGTGGTGAAATCCTCGATATGACGACTGCCACTGCAGGCGGCGAGCAGCTTCTCACCGCAAGCAGCACCGACGGCTACGCATACGCCATCAGACCGCCGCAGTAACCGGATAAGCGCAAACAACGAGCCGATAGACGGCAGAACGCCCCTCCGGATTTATGCAGGAGTGTCGTCTTTATGTGTGCAAATGCGGGCAGGTTTTCAGGCGACAATATCGGTGTCACCACCGGTGGCGAGGGCCTCGGCGGTGAGAACCGACATGAGGGCGTCCTGCAGCGTCGGGCCAAACTCGCGCCGCCCCTCGATGGCATCGATGAACGCCTGCATCTCCCCGACGGTGCCGTTGATGTACGCGTAGGGCTTATCCTCATCCACCTGCCAGTCGAGGACCTTTTCGTTTGCGTTGAATATCTCCAGCCCGCAGTTCCACGTGTCCACCTGGATGTCGTAATCGGCTCCGTGGAATTCATAGGTTTCTTCGACTGTCCCCACGACCGATGAAAGGAAGTAGTGAACGGCCCCGAGATCGGTGTGGACCTCTGCCTGGGCGTAGAAGACACCTTCGTGCTCGGTGGCGATGTTGGTGGCGTGGACGTGCTCCGGCCGCCCCATCACCGACAGCGCCGCATCCACCAGGTGGATTCCCGTCCAGGTGCGGAAGGTGCCCTCGGTGCGGTTGTGCCGCAGCATCCGGGCAATACATACCCGGGGCGGCCGGTCTGCGGCATTCTCCGCAATCCACTCCCGGGCCCTCACAAGCGCGGGGCTGAAGCGCCGGTTGAGGGACACCATATGGGGCGTCCCCGTCTCCTCGGCCACACTTGCCAGCCTCCGGGCGGCGTCGGAGTTCACCCCGGGCGGCTTCTCGATAACCAGCGGGATGCCCTCGGGGAGGAGCTCTGTTGCCAGCTTCTCGGTCAGCTCTACCGGTGTAATCAGCACGAGGCCGTCAATGTCTTCTTCGTCGAGCATCGTATGGACGTCCTCGTAGGTCTTTTCGAAGCCGAACTGGTCGGCGTATTTGCTGGCCTTTTCCTCATTGAGGTCGCACACGGCCACCAGCCGTACCGCGTCCGGGCTATTTTCTTTGATATACTTCAGCGCGGGCCCGTGGTTTCCAGAACTGTGACCGCCCGCGCCGAGTAGGGCGATATTTGTCATTCGTGTATCCTCCAGACTTTCAGATCATGTACTGCCAAGCCCGCGACAAATGCAGGGAAGCCGATATATCCCTCGGTATGTGGCGTGGGGTCCCAGGTCTGAATCCAGCGCTCACCATCAACCCAGAACTCAACAATATTGCCGTTTTGCACCATGGTGACGTCGTATGTGTGGTGGCGCTTCATCAGCCGCGGACGCGAATCAGACTGCCACACCATGTGGCGGTAGGATCGGAAACCGTCGGTGCCTCTCCGTTTGTCACCCAGTCTTTATCGAACGAATCCTGCCCGAACTCCTCCTCGTGCAGAAGCTCCCCGCGCTCCCATTGGGGATAATCAACGTCGTGGACGATGAAGTTTCCCTCACAGGTGATAATCCGCAGGCCTGCATTCTTGACAATGACACCCAGGCGCCCCTCGTTTCCGCTGTACGGCGGGTCGAGGTGCCCCTCGGCGATACACTGTCCATCCAGGTGGGTGGCGTACGATTCGCCGAGTGTCACCAGGGTGATCCCGTGGACAGCATCCCGCTCCATTGAAAGGGCCTTGCCGATATAGACCACATCGTCCTTGTGTAGAGCTTCCACCCCGTCCGCTACCCACCTGGTGTTCACGCCGCTAGAATTCATCGGCCGACTGCGCCGGCCTTCTCCACATCCCAGCCCCTGCTCAACCGCGCCCAACCCGAACCGAAACCCCTCAAAGGCCCAGAACCAACGCCTCGCCTCCTCACCCCCTCGCCAGCGCTTGACCCACGCGTTTGAAATTCCTATATACTCACGCTGACGCATGTGATCCTGAACCAGGTGGGCGGGTCGATCGGCGGCGAAGAAAAATCGGGCCGCGGTATTTTGATCCCGAACGCCATCCTCTTTCAGAACACGATCATCAACTACACATTGGACCAGCAGTTCGTGCTCGACGAAGTCCCGGTGCGGCTGACTTTCGATTCCGACTGGGGCTTGGCCAAGAAGATCCTGATCGCGGCGGCAGGCGAGGTTACCAAGGATATTATCGGGAAAACCGGCGAGGAGCCCTTCATCCGCGCGGAATTCCTGGACTGGGGCATACTCGTCCGCCTGCGCTACAAGACGATTCCCGCCAAACGCCAGGGAATCTCCACCTACATCATCGGGATTCTACTGCGTGAATTCGGCAAGGAATACCCGCACGTCCGCTTTGCCACCCCACCACAGGCTATTCGCTATCGTCCGGACGTGAGCGTGACTGGCCCCGCCGGCGCAACGGCGGTGGGCGGGAGCGAGTAGGCCCGGCTTCCCCTGAAAGGCGTGGTCCCGTCGCCGGGTTCGCAGCAAGGGGGCTGGCGCTCGGGGAGCGCCGCTCTACTGGCGCAGCCATGCGCGGAGAAAACAGAATGACATGAAGAAGTTCTTCACCAGTTTGTTTGAGACCACGGAGCAGCTCTCGGAGCATGATGCCAAGCGAGGCTCGCGCCTTCTGGTCACCGACGGGGTGTTTGCCATGGGGATGGGCGCGCTAGCCGGCGGGCCATTCCTTGCCGCTTTCGCCCTCGCCATCGGAGCCAGCAACTACGAGATCGGCATGCTGGCCACGATTGCGCTCCTGAGCCAGCTCATGCAGCTCCCCGGCCTGATTCTCACACGCTACTTCCCGAAACGACGTGCTATCGTTACCGCTTTTGCCGGTGCCTCACGGCTCTTGTGGCTGTTCATCATCATGATCCCGCTCCTGTTCGTGAACCGCGGCGTCACGTTCCTGCTTCAGTGGTTCCTGATCTCCGCGCTCGTGGGCGCCGCCGCCGGCCCCGCATGGAACTCGTTGCTTCGAGACATTGTGCCCAAGGACAGCTTCGGCCGCGTCTTCGCGCAACGCATGGCACTGGGAACGGCGCTCGCCCTGGGAGTGACACTTGGCGGCGGCTGGTTTGTCGACAAATGGAACACGGTATCGCCCGATACGTCCCTGTACGCCTATTCCTGCCTCTTCACCCTCGGCCTCGTATTCGGGCTGATCGCAACCTTCGCCGTATCGCGACTGCCGGAACCAATGATGAAGCGGGACGAAAACACCTCGCTTCTGGATCTCGTAATCCAGCCGGTTAAGGACGGCAATTTCAGAAAGCTGCTGGTTTTCCTGGCCTTCTGGAGCTTTTCCGTCAACATGGCGGGGCCGTTCTTCGTGATCTATATGCTCCAGCGTATCGGAATCTCGCTGTCTCTTGTCACTATGTTGACCGTAACGAGTCAGGTGGCAAACCTGTTGTTCCTCAAGATATGGGGCAAGTTGGCCGACCGGTATTCCTGCAAGTCGGTGCTTGCCGCCAGCGGCCCGCTCTTCTTCATTTCCGTGCTGGCCTGGTGTTTCACGACCATGCCTGAGCGTTACCTTCTGACGATTCCCGTCCTTTTCGCCATCCACGCCCTGAGTGGAATCGGGCTGGCGGGCGTCAACATCAGTGCCGCCGGCATCGCGTTGAAGCTGTCCCCGAATGAGAAGGCGCATGGCTACATGACCGTCTTTGGTCTTGTCGGTGCCCTGGCCGGCGCATGCGGACCTCTCGTCGCTGGCCTGTTGGCGGACTTCTTCGGTGCGCGGGAGCTCTCACTGGCTCTCAATTGGTCGGACCCCGCACGAGAACTCTCTGTCTATGCCCTGAATATCAAAGCGCTCGACTTTGTCTTCCTGATTGCCTTTGTGGTGGGCATGTTCGCGATGCGCAAGTTGACAGCCGTCAAGGAAGAGGGCGAGATCCCGCAGGATAAAGTGCTGGGCGAACTCCTGGACGAGGTCTTTCTCCCCTTCAGGATGGCCTCGTCCGTCGAGGGGTTGCGGAATCGTGTTGCACTTCCAGTTGCCTCGATCTTGCGGGTGGCACGGAAGCGAAAGGACGAGAAAGTATCCCGATCCGCCGGGGATGCAGACGAGGGCGACAACGTCGGTGGCGGATGAACGCTATGGATATCTGGAAACCACAGCCAAGCAGTGAAGGACGGATCGTGCATTGGCAGGTCACTCGCGTGCATCCGGCTTGTTCGACTTTCTATCTGTACTTCACGCAGAAGGCCTCCGTCACTGACCACAGGTCCGGCGTCAGCAATTCCTTAACCTTGGCCAGCACATCTTGCGGTACGCCGCCGTAGAACG
>JAWODE010000398.1:0-4745 GCA_046483455.1 Candidatus Hydrogenedentota bacterium
GTGAAGACGAGCGTCTGGGGGGCAAAGGGGAATTGGGGCAACTCGAAGTCAAAGCCCTTGGCATGCACAACGTGCGCAATGCTTTGGCAGCCTGTTGTGTGGGCCTTTGCCTTGGTCTCCGGTTTCCGCACATTGCCGATGGCTTGCGCATGTACGATGGTGTTCGCCGCCGCCTCCAGGTTTGCGGAGAACAGCGCGGAGTGCTTGTGGTGGAAGACTATGCCCATCACCCCACCGAACTCGAAAGTACCATCGAAGCCGCCCGCTGGATACGACCCAGACGGATTATCGCGGTCTTTCAACCTCATCTGTTCAGCAGGACCAAGTTTTTTTGCGAACAGTTCGCGGAAGTTTTGAGCAAGGTCGATCAGGCCGTTGTCACGGACATCTATCCATCACGAGAACAACCAATGGCCGGGGTTGACTCCGGGCTGATTGTGGATGCCGCGCGGCAACACGGAGCCGGGAACGTGCAGTTAATAAATGATATGCATGCCGTACCAGGGCGGATCGCCGACGATTTGAAACCGGGCGACATGGTGTTGGTTTTGGGGGCAGGAAATATTAACCAGATAGCGGAACCATTGCTTCAAGAGATGGCGAGGCAATCATGAGACGGCGGGCCGCACAACAGAAAAAGAAGAACAAGGTTCGTAAGCACCGGGTCCTCCGCGCATATGTCAGTCCCGTGGTGCGTTTTCTGGTTATTTGTGCATTGCTTTGGGGAGGGGGGTATGCCTTTTCCCGCTATTTGCGTGATTCTGACCATTACCGCATAAAAGAAATTCATGTCTCAGGAACACGCGTTCTGACACCAAAGGAAGTTGAGGAAGCTTCGTATCTCAGCAAAAGGGATAACATCCTCTTTTTGGACCCGACGGAGGTAGCCGGGCGCGTCGAGACGCTTCCTCGTGTCAAGCGCTGTAGTGTAACCCGGATTTTCCCGGACGTGGTGTCGTTGGTGATTGTCGAACGGCGTCCAGTAGTTACTTTAGTAGTCAACAATCATACCTTCGAAGTTGATGAAGAAGGCGTTGTTCTGGAAGAAGTGGGGCTCGATGATGAATATTCCGGTCCACTTATCACTCTGCATCCTCCGCTGAATACGGTTACGGCTGGCGAGCGGATAGACCGGGCGGAGCTTTTCCGGGGCCTTGCCGTATGGAAGGCATTTGCTAAGACCGTCATGTGCGAAGACGTCATGGTTTCGGAAATAGCCGTTCATGGCGATAATGATATCCGGATGTATTGTGACACGCTGCCATTTGAAATTCGGTGGGGCCGGGGCAATCTCGATACACAGGCCCAGCGGCTTGACATTCTCTGGAACAAATTGGCGGGTTGCTTGCCGTGTACCCAGTATCTGGATCTGCGGTTCGGCCGCGATCTTGCCTGCAAGTGAAGGTTCAATAGGAAACGGATAAAGGGAACGGAAATGGAGTTCAACCGTTGGGGAGAATGAGCTATGGCTATCGGCATGTCTGACGAGTACCAGACCTTTGAAGATCGCGCGGTTATTAAAGTATGCGGCATCGGCGGTGGCGGCGGCAATGCCGTCGGGCGCATGATCGAAGCAGGTCTGAAGGATGTCGAGTTTATTACCATCAATACCGATGCCCAGGCGCTGAAGTCGTCTCCAGCGGGCACCCGTCTTCAAATCGGCTCCGGTATTACCGGAGGACTCGGTTCGGGGGCAAAACCGGAGATTGGCGAAAAGGCTGCTATCGAGGACCGCGAACGCATCAGCGACGTGTTGCGGGGGGCCGACATGATTTTCCTTACGGCCGGCCTCGGGGGAGGAACGGGTACGGGCGGTTCACCGATTATCGCGGAGGCCGCTCGCGAAACAGGCGCCTTGATCGTCGCCATCGTCACCCTTCCTTTCAGCTTCGAGGGGCCCCAGCGGCATGAGAACGCTTTAAAAGGGCTGGGGGCGCTGGAAAAGCACGTCGATACGTTGATCGTAGTACCGAATGACCGGGTGGCCGCTCTTTGTCAGAACAACATCTCCTTTTTAAACGCTTTCCGTCTCGCTGACGAGGTGCTGCACAATGGTGTTCGAGCTATTTCGGAATTGATTACCGTACCGGGTTTAATCAACCTCGATTTCGCCGATGTGCGCACCATTATGCAAGCGCGCGGACGTGCCCTTATGGGGATTGGAAGCGCGGAAGGCGAAAACCGGGCGGAGCATGCCGCGCAAGAGGCCATCGTCTGTCCTTTGTTGGAACAATCAAATATCGAGGGCGCCAAAGGCGTTATCGTGAATATCAAGGGCGGATGTGAGGTCGGGATGCGAGAAATTCAACAAGCGGTGTCAACGGTTCAGAAATCAGCGCATTCGGAAGCCAACATTATTTTCGGCGCCGTGGTCGACGAAGAAGAACGGCCCGAACTTGAGGTAACGGTTATCGCTGCAGGTTTTTCGCCAGTAGAGAGCGAAGCGGGGCAGACACCTCGCGTGGTGCCCACGGATTTGGACGCAGCGAGCTTCGAACAAGCGGGCCAGTGGCCTGGGGAGGTTAAATCTCTTGAAGAAGAGCAGGAATTGACGCCGCTATCCGCTATGGATAGCACCGAAGACCAAGACAAGGAAGAATTGCTGGGAGTGGTGCCGGACCTTGAACCTTTGCACAAAGACGAATCGGAGCAACCCGCTGTTTCGGAGAGCGGGCTGGACACCCGGAAAGATTCCGCGGAAAGGGAGGAGCCGGAAACGGCGTCTCAACCGGAAGTGCAATACCTTTTCCCGCAGCAGGAAGATGAAAATACGGACACAGGCGCAGCGGATTCACCTGGGCACAATTCAGACGAGGAACCCGAGGACTTGGATATCCCGGCATTTATGCGGCGTCGGCGCAAGGGGTGAATCTCAATAGACGCCGCAGTATGGCGAATTCGCGGGAGATTCGGAGGACCGAAGATTATGCTGGCACGACTTACAGCCGTGTGTACGTTGGTTGCGGCACATTGTCTAGTGTCCGCCCATGCCACTATCGCGAATTATCAATGGCATCTTCAGCGCACCCTTTCCGGCGAGGGGTCCACGGCCGTCGATTGTCAACGCGCTATTTACGAGTTCCTGTTAAAATCGGTGCAATTGCCGAACGGGACATTTGTAAACGGCACGTCAGTCAGCGCAAATAAAAGCGCCCTTCCCATTTCCCCTGAGATTCTTGATGCGTCCGTTCTAAAGGCGGAGTCTGTGAGCATATCCACGGCGGGTTCGGGACCTGTCACCATTCATGTACCTTCGCCCGGGGAAGGGAAGACCGTCTCTGTTTATCGCCGCCTAGACTCTACCTTGTTTGTACGAATCCCGGCGCGTGTGAGCCCGCTGAAGGGATATCGCGTCTTCGATGTGGTGTATCCCGGAGAGTATGTTGTTGCGGAGGAGCGCGATGCTCCTGCGTCAAACGCCAGTCTGAGCAGAGGTTTTTTCGATTTTTCGCCCGTTTCACCGGAACCGGAGGCCAAGAGTGCTTGGGAACTGTATCCCATGGCGCCCGAGGAAGTTTCCGGCCGCGTGCCGCTCGTGCTTATTCATGGTCTGGGAAATGATCGGTGGGATGACTTTGTGCATTGGGCTCAGCACAGTGATGAGGCCGCCCTCCTGCGCGAACACTTTCAGATATGGAATTTCAGGCATCCCATGGTCGGCGTGAGCGCTCCTATTGGCTTTAGTGGCGCTTATCCGGCTTTTTCCGAGAGTGTGGTGGCTTATCTTGCCCGCTTTATCGCGGATGCTGAAAAAAACGGCGTGGTCGCCGACGGAGAACGCCGCTTTTTTCCAGAAGGCCCATACGCCATGCTGACGCACAGCCAGGGCGGCATAAAGGCCCGAGCGCTGCTCGTGAATTATCCCGAGCATGCGGAACGCGTGTTCGCGGTGGTTACGTTGAACTGCCCGCATATGGGTAGCCCCTGGGCAATTCCCGAATGGGTTCGGCACACCTTCTCGAAAATCGGCCTTACGCGGCAATTTATTGGAACAAAGATCCTCCAGGGCAGTCTTGCGGATCTTGTCCTTAATGGTTACTTCAACGTCCAGCGGCAAAGCGATCTCGACGTGGGATGGGCCAATTACGATAAGAGAGGCGGCTTTGGCATTCCGACACAGACATTCAACGCTTGGTCCTGGTCGGATGGCTTGAAGCAGATCACGCTTTCCCCACGGGATGCCAATCAGACGTATGCACGGGAATTGCCCGGCATAACGGATGAGACATTTGAGCCACCGGTATTGTTTGATACTTATTGCGGAGGTTTGGACTGTATTACCCCGTCGGAGCAGGGCGGCATGCATCTCGACAAGTTCTTTGTATACGCCGGCTATGTCGTTATTCTAGATGACTTTACGCGTGCGTTACGCGGTTTGCCACCGCATGACTATCCGAATCCCTCGATGTCCAACGGAGCTCTGCGGTTGGTTCAACTGATAATGGGTACCGTGAAATCTGCCGGCTCCACGTATCCTATTGGTACTTATAGGGTTGGAGATGGTTTTGTGCCTCTGCAAAGCCAGCTCATGCTGGATGGCGCCGAAGGAACGCTTCTGTATAAGACACGCAGCGTGGGGGAATGGGAGATTCCGGTGGTCCCGACGGAACTTCGAGAAGACGTGATTCAGGCGCACACGCTAGCATTGCCTGAGCGGCTTCGCCTTCTCAGAGGTTGGACTCATCTGGACACCATAACGGGACGCTACGACCCAAACACAGGGCACAGCGAGCTCTTCGAACAGG
>JAWODE010000424.1:0-2564 GCA_046483455.1 Candidatus Hydrogenedentota bacterium
ATGCACTAACCATTCGTCAAAAGTGTTCCAACTCTCAGACAGGTGGCCAGCCACCTGTCCCTAGTGCGATTCCAAATCCAGATAGTAATCTTCATTACGGTGTTTGAGTGTGTTCCACAATTTCAATTTACCGTGGACAAATCAGAGCAGGAATAGACCTGTTTGGCCGGTGAATTTCGGGCAGGCAGGACGCATCCCGGGCATTCGTTCGTCGGATATCGCCGCCTTGCTTGTCTATGTCGAGAAACTGTCCCGGGAAAAGCAACCGGCCAAAATGTAAATATGCATATTGACGCCAATTAAAGAGAGACGAATCGTAAGTTATAGAATCATGAACGAACTCGATAACAAACCATCGCGGACACCGATCTCGTATCATGCTCTCGATAAAGGGGATGTGGTGCAGTTGTGCGCGGGAATGCCCCAGATAGCTACGCGCGAGCTTCTGCCCGAAGAGCAAGAATACATCCGTATACTACGTCGCGCGTTTTTGCGCCAGAGTCTGATGCGCGGGACAGCGGCGCTCTTGATCCTGGGGGCTGCCGCCTACCTCGTCTTTGCCTTGTTTGATCGGATGGATTCTGTATTGTGGTATGACCTCGTCGTTGGGATTCTCGGCGTGGGCGGTCTGGCCTTCGGCCTGTTCATATTGATTCAGTGTGTGGACCTGCTGCTTCGCCGCTGGGTATTGCGCCGCGCCGGCGACGCGGCCTACGTACGCGTATTCGAAGGCACCCTTAATCCGGGCGATTTTACCGACAAATCACGGCGCTGGCTCGAAAAAACCGGGTTGCTGTATGAGGACCCGGAAGCTTTTAATACCGTCGAGCTCTATGCGGATAACAACATTGTTCACCAAATAAATGATGAATTGCCCGAAGAGTGGGTGGCCGTTCTTCTGACCCGGGCGGCGGCCGTCCCCGAGGAACCCCTCGTTCTGGATGTTCCAACCGACTGGTTTCCCGAAGCGGCCGAAGGCAGCATGCAGCGCCGCCGCCAGACATTGACGGAACACGACGAAATCCTGAACTACGCAAAGGTGGGTCGGAAGCGGTTGAATCTCATTCCCCTGTTGTGGGGCGCGCCCCTGTTTCTGGCCCTGATTTTCTTGATGCACAAGCTGCTGCAATTGGATGCGGCCTTGGTGGCATGGTGCTCTGGAGCTATTGCCGCTGCCATCACGATGTACAATTTTATTCGTACACGGCGTAAAATCAGTGCGTTGCTTGAAGATGCGGAGTACGGGTGGGTGATAATCTTCACCCCGGATGAGCTTTTCGAAAGTGCCGGCAGCGAGCCGTGGGAAGGCGCGCCTACGGAATTTCTTCCCGCGTCGGAGACCCTCTGGAGTTTCGCGGGACGTCCCGCCGCCTGGCGCTACGGCGCCACCTTCCGCTCCAGCCCCTGACGAAAACCATTTCTCCTCCCATGTGAAATTTCCGGTGTGGGACCGGTGCTATCGCCGGTCTCGGGTGTGTGGCCCTTTTTGTCGATTTTTTGTGATTCACAGGTGGGCGGAACGGGGCATGCTTCGCTTCCTTATTTCATCTCATGGCATAAGCGATTGCACGTAATCCCAAGCGGTGGAAACCGTTGCGTTGACGGTGATGCGGAACGGTGCATAGACAAGATAGACGATAACGAAGCCGAGGAGTAAGAAGAACTTCCAGTGGTGGGTGGCTTCGCGCGATGCATTGATGAGAAAACGTGCCGACCAGCGGCTGGCACGGAAGGCGCCGTCGGCAGTTTGCCGCATGAGCCAAGCGATATCGCTCTCGCTGGGCATGCCGCGACTGCGGACCGCGAGTCCGTCGGGAGCGCATTCGAGAGCGAGGAACGTGTTGCCGACCTGGACAAACTCGCCGTCGCGGATGATGCGCGAGAATAAGGTGCCGACGCGTTTCCCGTCGACAAAGATGGGTGCGCCGCCGATACTCCGGATACGATATCCGTCCGATACCACCGTGACACGGGCATGATACGGTTTGATGGCATTGTCCAGCCGGAGATTGATCGCGCATTGGGGATCGTTGCCGAGGTAGACCGGGGTGCGCGTGATCGGGAATTCGGCCCCATCTTCCGGTCCGTTGATCACTACGAAATGGTCGGGGTGTCCTGCCTTTTTCATCGATGATGCACCTTTGAAGGGGGAGACCATTTCCCTTTGCGAATCACCAGTTCATCGTTTTCGAGCAGTACGTCAATAATGTCACCCGCCTGGAACTGTTCTTGCAAAATCATCTCGCTGATAGGGTTTACCACGAGGCGGTCAAAAGTGCGCTGCAGTTCACGAACGCCAAATTCCGTGCTGTGGCCGTGATGGGCAAGATACTCGTAGGCCCCCTGGTACACGTGCAAACGGAGGTGTTTCTCGCGTAACTGGGTCCTCAAGCGGCGCATGGAAAGATGAAGAATTGCGCGGACATCCTCGAATAAAAGGGGGTAAAAGGGGACGATTTCGTCGATACGGTTAATGAATTCAGGGCGGAAATGTTGTCGGAGCACATTGAGCAAGGCAAGACTTTCGGCACCGGCTTCCGGGGAGCCCACCACGTGGGCGCCTA
>JAWODE010000433.1:0-2592 GCA_046483455.1 Candidatus Hydrogenedentota bacterium
CCCGCTGCTGCGCATATACCGTATACCCAAAAATGTGAGCCCCGCTCCGGCCGAAAGGATTGCTGCCATGCATAACAGGATGCGCATAGCGCGTCTGCATTGGGCCCGCGTTAAAGCGCGGCGTCTGGCCTCGTCTTCCTGACGTTTCTCGTCTGTCTTAAACAAGCCTTGCTCGACGGCAAACCAAGGAAGGCTATTTCCCTCGCAAGTTGTTACTTCCTCCATTTTGGCTATGGGCTCTTTGTGTTGTTCGTCGTCTTTTCCTGCCGGTGTATCTGCTCCATGAGCGTTTCCCGCATTCCATGCTTTCTCGAGGGCGTTTGCGAATTCAGTCACCGTCTCATAACGGTCGGAAGGTGTGGGCTCGATGCATTTCAGGACCACGTCATCCAAAGCGACGGGAATTTCAGGATCGAGTTCCGAAGGGGACTTAACCCGGCCTACGGGTATTTCCCCCGTCGCCATCTGATACAAAATGACGCCAATCGAATATATGTCCGCGCGCTGGTCCAACTCCCTCAGATGAATACTTTGCTCGGGTGCCTGGTAATACGCCGTGCCCAAAGCCACGCTTGAACGCGTCATGCGGCCCGGACTCACCAGCTTTGCCAGACCGAAGTCCAATATCTTGATGGAGCCATCCGCGCGTACCATGATGTTCTGCGGCTTCAAATCCCGGTGGATGGTATAGTTGTGGGCATGTTCGAGCGCCCTGCACAGCTGCCGAATAAGGTCTAACGCTTTCTCGATGGGGAGACTACCACCCCGTTCCTTCAAGAGTTTGTTGAGGGTTTTGCCCTCGATCAGTTCCATCGTGAAGAAACAAATTCCTCGCCGCGCATCCTCGCCGATATCATATACTCGCACTACACCCTCGTGGGCGAGTTGCTGTGAGATGGTAACCTCGGCAACAAACCGCTGCTGGGCCCGCGGGCTTTGTAACAACGATGACAACATGACTTTCAGCGCGCGGGCTTGTCTCGTTAGGCGGTCGTTCACCTGGTACACCGCGCCCATGCCGCCGAATCCGAGCTGCTTCACCACCTCGAATCGATCTGCCACCACCTCGCCCGGTTTAAGCAGTACAGCTTTCTGTTCCTCGATCAATTCCGTTGGTAATTCCGCACCAGGACTCACGAATTGACGAAGCTGTTCGTCGGCTTGCAGGGTATCGAGTTCGCCGTCTGATGCCGGTATGTGGAAATCGTGCCGCGACAGGGAAAATCTTACATCGTCCGCACTTATCGGCCGATTATTGTGGTTGTTTATGTTCGACGAATCGTTCGGCATAACAGGCATTTCTTGCTATTCATTGGGGTCTCCTATTGGAGTGGTAGAAGGCAAGGATGCAACCACACGCAGCCCGACATTGTGGCTTGCGTCTGGCGGACGGCCGTTCAAGCGGCTCGCTGAACGGCAGTTGCCGACGATGTGGAGCCAGGACCCCCCGCGCATCGTACGATGATTCCCCGTGTCGGTATTGCACGGATTTTCGACAGGACTCTGGCTGTAAAACTCCCTGTCGTACCAGTCCTGGCACCACTCGGCCACGTTGCCGTGCATATCGTGAAAACGCCAGGCGTTTGCCGCCTTGGTACCAACCGGGTGGGTGTGTCCGTCGCTGTTTTCGGCGTACCAGGCGTATTCCTGCAATTCCTCCGCAAGATTGCCAAAGCAATATGTGCTTGTGCTTCCCGCACGGCACGCGTATTCCCATTCGGCTTCTGTCGGCAAACGGAATTCGCCGCCTACTTCCGCCTCGAGTTTTTTCAGAAATGTCTGGCAATCAATCCACGATACCGATTCTACGGGATGATCGCTTTGGACAAATTTCGCGGGATTGTGGCCCGTAACAGCCTTCCATTGAGCCTGAGTCACTTCATACCTTCCCAGCCAGAAGCCCTCCGTAATCCGCACCTCGTGGACCGGTTGCTCATCGGGGTGGCCTGATTCATCGCCCATCTCAAAAGTCCCTTCCTCACACCACACCATATCCATGGTTACCCCATCACCCAAATCCACGGTCACGGTATCGCCGGCGTATGCCCCTTCGAGCCAAGTAACGGCTGTCGTCTTCGCACCCTCCGTTTCGTCTCCTTCAGGCTTCGGTGGATTAATATCCGTCGTCGCAAACAGAAGGACCAGTGGAAGAGCACACAGTGCCAGGAACGCCATGATTCCGATACCAATCTTTAAGGGCCCGAACAATGCGCGACGCCCCTTGGTCGGCGGTTTTTCGACGTACTCTTCGAGCTTTTTCTTCATTTCCACTGAAACACTCTTTAACTTCTGTTCTGCTTTCTTTCGTTTCTTCTCATACATATTGACTTCCTTCTGTAAATTATCCTTTTTTTCATATAATTTAATCAAGCGTGGATCGTGCTTCTCTCCTGTTTTCTACGAACGTGAAGTAGAAAACGAGGATGGGGAAACGGTTCAGGAACCCAAATACCGTCATTGGATCGAAGTTTCCGAAGCTACAATGTCGGAAGTTACAGCGGCGGTTATGGAAGACGGCGAGGATGCGCGCGAAGTTCTTGCCGAATTTGTAACCGGCGAACGAGACTTCGAGGAATAAGGCGTTAATCTTCC
>JAWODE010000446.1:0-3552 GCA_046483455.1 Candidatus Hydrogenedentota bacterium
CGCCACCCGGTCCAGCCTCTCCGGAAATTTATGGGGCAGTTCAAATTCGGCCAGGATAGAATGCATTTCGGCGTCGTTGTTACCGGTGTCGCCAAGCACTTCGGTAATTTTCCCGAACGGGCTGCGGGCTTTGGGTGGCCATTCAATAATTTCGGCAATGGCTTTTTGCCCGGGCGAGGGCGCCGGTCCCACACCGGAGAAATTTTCGAGGCAGCGCAACATGAGCCATGGGGCTCACCCGTAGACCATGAAAATGCCGCCAACCACGCTCCGGCAACGGAGGACGGGCTGTCCAGCCCGTCCATAAGACCACCGCGGACGGGTACGTCCGCGCTCCTTGTCATAATGACCGGCGAGGGCGCCGGTCCCACACCGGACGAATTTTCGAGGCAGGAGTGACGGAAGGGGCGGCACTGAGTATTTGCTCACACACAGACACGGAGATCACAGCGCCGCATACACCTCTTCAAGCCTGTGCGCCAGTGACGCCGGCTTATGCATCGTGCGAATGGTTTCCCGCGCGGCCGTTCCCAGGCATTCGCGCAGGTCCCGGTCATGCCGCAAGCGCAGGATGGCCTCCGCCAACGCGAGCGCATCGTTGTCGGCCACGGTCACGCCGTCAACGCCGTCGGTGATAGCTCCGGCGGCTGAACGGCATGCAATCACCGGACGCCCCGCGGCCATGGCGTTGAGAATCTTGATGGGATATCCAGACCACGACACCCGCGGGCAGACCACGATCACATCGCGTGCCAATATTTCCCGCACCGCACCCATATCCGGAGTGGGCACCATTTCCGCTCTGCGGATACGCCGCGCGCCTTCCCCCGCGGTGGCCACCAAAAACCGCGTTTCCGGCTCGGAAAGATGGACTATGTCCACGGCTTCTTCCAGAAGGGGCAGATTCTGGTATGCATCCAGATTGCCGGTGTACAGCACCTCCGCCGGTCCGTCGGTGTATTCAGGGTCCGCAAAATCGACTAGCCTGCACGCCGGCGGAATCACCGAAATCCTCTCGGCGCCGCACCCCCGCGAAATCAGATAGTCGGCCAACGGCTGGTGCGGCGCCACGATGCGGTCGGCGCGCTTCGGGAACGTCCGGTCCAGCCACCTACCGACACGCCGCGCCCAACGCCTACCCGAGAAATACCAGGGCAATTCGTCGGCCATGGCGTTGTGCGCATGGTACACCACCGGCCGCACACGCGCCGTGAGGGCGACCATCAAACCCTCGTAGTTGTGCGCATGGACCACCTCGATGTTCTCCTCGCGCACCACCCGTCTCAGTGCGCTTACCAGGAAAGCGTCGGCGAACGGTTTCATCAGAGACGGGCCCGCCGAGGTTCTGCGATACCCCGGCACGGTCCGGCACCGGTGAACGGAGAAAGCGTCGACGGCCTCGCCGAGGCCGTGGCCATACACAACCAGATGCACCGCATGGCCCGCTTCGTGCAGTGCTCGGGCGGTGTCGCGCAACAGCACCTGCGACCCCTGCGGCACCGGATAGGGACACGCTCCAACCATGGCGACTCGGCGAGTCATTCGAAGTACCCGAGGTCACGGAGCCGGCGTTCGATGGTCTCTGCTTCGCTGTCGCTATACGGCCGCTTTTTCCGTTGCTCGGCGGCCGCTGCGCTGTCGGTCGTGACACCCGGAGCGAGAAGACTGGCCCCGTCCATCGGTGGAGCAGGCACACCCATCTCGGCCAATACCGTCGGCGCGACATCCTCGAGCCGCGCAAATCCCACGGGCGTCGGCCTCGAGAGAAACAGCACGCCGGTGGGCCGGTGGTTGCCGTTCATGCCACGCTCTTTCCCTCCGAGGTATTCGTCAGGACCGATCCGCCGGAATGACGGACCGCCCCGTGCGCGGAGGCACGAATGCGAATACCCCTTCTCGAGCGCAAGTTCCAGGATGATGTCGGGCGCACGCTCGACATGGGGACCATCGAACAATTCCTCCCGGCGCCACGCATTCGCGATGGGTTCCCACGCCCGGAGAGCCGCACACAGGCGTTCACGGAATTCTTCATACTCTTCCGGGGCCACTCGCCCCTGTGGTTCGCGGCCGCGCAGATTTACACGCACTGACGGGAAATAATTCAGTTCCTCAGACCATGCCGCAGTGTTGGCCCAATCAATGCCCCCGAAGCGCGAGGCGCTTTCCGCGCGCGTGGCGAGGCGGCGAAACCGCCGGAACAGTGCCCCGCGCCATGTCCCGGGCACCAGCTTCAATGCGGCCCGCTTCAACAGCGGCTCGCCGGTATCGTCCGCGAATGTTAGATAGCCCTGCTCCGACAGCCAATTATTGAGATGAACGACCCCCGTACCCGCGCCCCCGAAACCATGGTCCGACACGACCCCTACCGTCACGTCCTCGCCCGCGGCATCCATGAAGCGCCCGACCGTTTTGTCGAGCCGCTCATACACCCGCGCGATGGCGTTCTCGAATCCTTCCCGGTGCCGCGGCGATTCGGGGTCGTGAAATAGCCAGAAATGATGCGCTACCGTGTCCGACTCCCCGAACACTACCATGAAAAAATCCCAGGGCTCGCGTTGATACAAGCGCAACGCCACGGATTCCTTGACAGCCACACCTTCGAGTAATTTGTCCAGCGCCATGGCATGCCAGCCGGGACCGATGTCGGTCTCCTGAAAATCCGCGAAGCGCCATTTCTTTACCTCGGCGTACCTTTCCGGGGGATACACAAACGAACGGTCCACCCGGGTGCACACCGGGGAATCAAACCCCGAGACCATGAAGCCATTCACTGCTTCCGGCGGATAGGTGGCCGGAACCCCCAGCACGCCGACCCGTCTGTCCGCCGCGGAAAGGATGTTCCACAAGGCCGGCGCCTCCCGCTGGGTGCTGTTTACGAACTCGAGGCCATACGCTCCCTCGCGCATCCGCGTGAAATCGATAATCCCGTGCTTCCCCGGGTTTACCCCCGTCACACAGGTGGTCCATGCAGGAAACGTAGCCGGTGGCGTCGTGCTTGCGCACGGGACGTACGCGCCCGCCTCGCGCAGCCGCGCCAGATTCGGCAGACGCCCCGCGGCCATCCATTGTTCGACCAGCGACGGCTCCGCACCATCCAATCCTATCAACAGAAAACGTGCCATATCCTTATCTTAACAAAACCGAGGCTGGGACGCCGCTAACTCGGATATTTCACAGCTTTCAACCGGCGACCATCCCAGCTTTACGCAAACGGTTTTTCATGAATGAATTGCGCCCCCAAACTCCCCAGGCTGCTGTGAAATATCCCCAAACAGTCTGTCCGCGGAAAAAACACGTGCTTTCTTTGCAACGCAAGTCAGCGCATTTCTCACCACCTCAGGCACGCCCGAGGTGGTGAGAAATGCGGGCTAACCCCCATGTCTTGCTGGTCGAGAGCACCGAAATCGAACATACAAGAGCTTCGGATATCTTTTAATGGACATCTAGCCAATGATGAGCTATAGTCGGGGAGTACAGGCAGCGGTCGGCGCAGTATCATGGGTTCGGGGCAAACACCATGCGCAAAACTGGGGATGGCGGAGCTGTTGAAAA
>JAWODE010000489.1:0-4286 GCA_046483455.1 Candidatus Hydrogenedentota bacterium
GAGCATGTGCTGCCACAAGGCCAGGCGTTTTCGTGCCATCCGGTATATGGATACCTCCCTTCCCACCGGTTCCAACAGGGTATAGATCCATCGCTTGAACCGGGTGCTGTCTTGCAGCTTGATGGTGACCGCTGAGTGAAGCTTTTCGGTAAACCCTTGGATCCTTCGGAACTGCTGCGGTGTGTGAGGGAACTCACTGGCCAGTGCAGCCCAAAATAGGAAAATTTTTTATCCTGTTCGGCTTTACGTCCTTTTGGTCGTTTAAGTCCCTTTGGTCCCTTTTTCGAGCGGCATCTATTGCGTGGTCTTGTGCCGTCTCACATTCATGACCACGAGAGCGGCCCAGATGGCGATACAGACAATGCCAAGGCCGGCGGCGAGGGGGCGGCCGAAGAGAGCGTTGAATACGCCGTCGGAACCGCTCAGGGCTTGAACGAAACGTTCTTCAAGCGGGCCGCCAAGGATGATCCCGAGAACCACGGGGCCAAGCGGGACTTCCCGGCGTTCGAGCAGGAAGCCCAGGATGCCCATCGATAGCATAACCGCCACATCGAAGTAGCTTCCGTTGATGGCATACGCGCCGACGATGCAAAACAGCAGGATGATCGGCAGCAGGATGCGCCGGGGCACACGCACCACGTAACCGCCCGCTTTGATCGCCAGCATGCCCACCGGGATGAGCACCAGATTCGCCAGGACGAACAGGAGATAGATGCTGTACACAAGGGCAGTCTGTTTCTCGAAAATCTCGGGGCCCGGGCGCACGTTTTTCATCAGCAATACACCGATAACGATGGCCGTGATCGAGTCGCCCGGGATGCCAAAGACAAGCGCGGGAATCCACGTGGCTGCCAAGGCCGCGGAGTTGGCGGTACTCGCATCGCCGATGCCCGCAAGCGCACGGTCGTCTTCGTTGGCAGGCTGGCGGCCGGTGCGTTTGGATGCGGCCAGGGACACCCAGGCCCCAATATCCGCTCCCGCGCCGGGAAGCATGCCGACCAGGGAGCCAATGGCGCCGGAGCGCGCCCACGGCAGCTTCCGGTTCCACAACAAACGCAGCGCAGGGCGGAGCAGGGCCTCTTTGCCACGCGCCGTGTTCTTTTCTTCTGCATTGCGTTTTTCCGTCTTATCGAGGGTGAGCATGTTGCGCAGAATCTCGGAGAACCCGAAGAGGCCGATCATGGCGGGAATAAAATTAATGCCTTGAAACAATTCAGGCCGGCCAAAAGTGAAACGCGCCTGGGCATGCGCCGCACTCAGCCCTACCGTCGCCAACAGGAGCCCAATGAACAGTCCGAACGTGGCTTTCAATGTCGAGCCCCGCGACACCACCACGGCGCAACTCAAACCCAGCAGATAGAGCCAGAAATATTCGGTCACGCTGAACATCGTCGCGACGCGCGCAAGCTGGTGGCCCAGTAGCATTAGCACGAGGGCTCCCAGCAGTCCTCCGGTCACGCTGAACATCAGGCACACGCCCAACGGCCGGTACGGTTCGCCGCGCCTCGTGAATCCGTAAGCGTCATCCGCATAGGCGGCCGAGGCGGGCGTGCCCGGAATACGGAGAAGGGTATTCGGGATGTCGCCCGCGAAGATGGCACAGGCTTCCATGGTTACGACGGCTGCCAGCGCAGGCACGGGGTCGAGCCAGTAAGCGATGGGGATGAATAGCGCAACGGCCATGGTCGCGGTCAAGCCGGGCACGGCTCCGACAAACACGCCGTACGTGGCCGCGGCGATCACCACCGCCCATACCCGTGGGTCCGCGATCGTCTGCTCGAGTGCCTGTATCAGCGCTTCCCCCATGTCAGCCTCCCCAGAATCCGCGCGGCAACGGTACGCGAAGATAGGTGGCGAAGATTTGGTACACCGTTAGAACCAGCGCCGCGGAGATGGCTGCCGCGATAGGCCAGCGCATGCGGAAACGCCAGAGCAATACAAACACGATGAGTGCCATGGTAAACACAAAGCCCAGCCATTCGGCGAGCAGCATATAGGCAAGGACGGTCCCAATCACGAGGGCGATACGCCCTGCTCCTCGATAGGTTAGAGGGTCCAGGTCGGCGGGTCTGTGAAGCTTTCCCAGAAAGGCCAGCGCGAGAAAATTGATCACCAGCAGCGCTCCGGCAAGGGAAGGGAATACCATGGGGCCTATGGGCGGGGTCTCGACTCCTTTGAAGGCTTCGCGTGTCAGAATTGCGCCCATTTGCACGTCGTTGGTGGCAAGGAACTCCGCAAAGGCCTCTGGTTCGAGCGCAGCCGGATTGAAGCCTGCTTCGTTCATGAATGCTTTGTATTCGTCGCTTGTGATCACCGAGCGGACCGCTTTGAGCAAGACATCGCGCCGTGTCTCGGGCACGTCCAAGGGCAGAGCCAGTCCCCGCCACGTGCCCATGGTCCAGTCAGCCCCGAGCTCCTTGAACGTCGGCACGTCCGGAAACGCGGGCAGGCGTTCCTCCGACATCAGTCCGAGACACCGTATTTCGCCGGCGTCCAGCAGGGACTGGGCCTCCGGCAGGCTGCAGCAGACTACGTCGATGCCGCCTGCCATGAGTTCCTGGAGTGACGGGGCCGCGCCGTTAATCGAAATCCACGTCATCGCGTTGGGGGAGAGTCCGAGGGTATTCAACCATCCTGCGAGAGCGACGTGCCAGATGCCCCCGTAGGCGGTTCCCGAGGCCTTCAGCGATTGCGGCGCGTTTCGGATGGCGGCTTCAAGGGCCTCGAGGGTTTCCCAAGGCGCGTCTTTCCGCACAAAGAGAGCCGCGTCGTCGCGGTTGATGAGCATGAGCGGAGCGTAGTCGTCATACGAAATGTTGGTGAGGCCGCGCCAATGGAGCATGTTCAATTCGGCCGTCACGAGGGTCATGGTGTAGCCGTTGGGCCTTGCTAAGGCGCCGCGTGTGTGGCCCGTGACCCCCCCGCCGCCCGTGGCGTTGACCACGTTAACCGGTACCCCCAATTCGCCCTCGAGTTGGGCGGCCACGTGTCGCGCAACACGGTCGGTACCGCCTCCCGCCGACCAAGGGCAGATCAACAACACCGGCTGACTGGGGTACGGCGTACTGCCCCGGCACCCGGCGAAAAACGCGAGCAAAGCAAGCGCAAGAATTTTAGCGGTTTTCTTCACAACTCTCCCGGAAGGTAAAACCGGTGGCGAGGTTCCAGCGTATCAGTAGCAACCTTGCTGACTCCTGACCCTCCAGGCGGTTGGCGGCTTCCATTTCCTTTATTGTGCACATCCAAGAAGGCTTTCGCGGTTCATTATTCGGCCATTCGAGTCAAGCATACCGGACGGTTCGCGCATGGGTCCAGCACCCGGCCACGTGACGCGCGTTGGACCCTTTGTCCAAGGTTGCACAGAGTGCCGTAATAGAGATGGCGTCCGGTGTTTTCTTGGTAGGCTGCACAATATATTGTCATAAGAAGCCCCTCTTCGAAGCGTCAGAATAAAAAGCCCATCGTAAGGTAGTGTTATATCAAGCGACATTGAAATTATAGTCATTCGTACTATAGATATAATTTCCTGCAGAAAAAGAGAGGGGGCTCGAGGAAAATTTGTGAATAAAATAGAGGTTAAAAATGTCAATATGGGTAGTTGACGTAGAGTGACAAGTGTGGTAATCTTACCTCCGATTACTGGGGAGTTGTGCTTGTAATGTGTTGACAGACGGTGTTGGCCGTGCAAGTTCTTTCCTCAAGAATCACTTGACCGTGCGAAAAAAACATCATTGACGACCTCATTCGGGAGCCGAAAGGAGGGATGCAGGAGTCTTAAGAAGACTGCTCCGAGGCCGTCAAGCATCGATGTGTGGGATAGATTCAGGGAGAAACGTCAGTACCCGGTTGGAAGGCATAACAGGGAACTTCCATCACGGGCTGGATATGTATAAATTTAAGGGAGAACACGCACGATGCGTAAATCCATGTTTCTTGTACTTGCAGCGCTGGTAGTGCTGACGGCTACGCCGGCGGTCGCCGAGCTGCAGAATGTGATTGTAGGTGGACAGGTTCGTATCCGCGGCGACTATTACATGAACACTGTCACGGGTATCGATTCCTCGAACCTGCAGTGGGGGGCTGGAGTGCTGGGCGGCCGTTCCATCGGCACCGGCCAAAACTTCAACCTTCCGGGTATTCTTGGCCTGCGCGGCTGGGATGATGACGAAAACTCGCTGGGCTTTGTCGAGCAGCGGACGCGTTTGAACGTGAAAGCGGACTTCACGAATGAAGTCGGTGCGTTCATCGAGCTCGATGCGTACGACATTTGGGGCGGCGATTTCCGC
>JAWODE010000500.1:0-2666 GCA_046483455.1 Candidatus Hydrogenedentota bacterium
GGGTGGGGCGACTCAACTCGTTTCCAAAGCACCCCATCGACCACAACCTCGCACGAGTATAGCATTTCCGGGCAGCCAATTTCCCGAAAGGGGGGCGGTGGCGCAGGGCAATCGCCCTTAATCGGCTCCGTTATGGTACCGGCGCATGGTGACGCGGTGACGTCTGGCTTGTATTCATAACTCTGGTGTGGGACCGGCGCCCGCGCCGGTCCCACACCGCAGGAGACAAGAATTTTGGAGGCAGGGAACCATGAGCCATGGGGCTCAGCCGTAGACCATGAAAATGCCGCCAACCACGCTCCGGCAACGGAGGACGGGCATTCCTGCCCGTCGATAAGACCACCGCGGACGGCTACGTCCGCGCTCCTTGTCATAATGACCGGCGAGGGCGCCGGTCCTACACCGGAGAGATTTTCGAGGCAGAGCCCGGTTTGCTGCGCAAACCACCGCGTCCTTGCTTTTCGCTCAATCGCAATGTTTTAACGAACGTCCGTAGATGGGAGAGATTAGCGCAGAAGGTGTGGTTGAACGTAAACGATAAGAGAGGAAATGTGTTTTGTTTTCTGCGATTTTTCCAGGTTGCAATGGTCTTCAGATTGGACCACAAAAAGAGACACGAGGCGCGTTGCAGCACGGTCGTCTCGCCCGTGGCGGATCATGGCCGGAACGGCCATGGTACGAAAGTCATACCGGGCACTGTTTCCAAACGCTCGATCTTCTCAATCCTGTCAACATCTCTTTCTTCGGTCTCTTGAACGCTTTTTGGTAGGGCCGTACACTTAGCGTTTCAGGCGAGCATAAGGTGAATAAGGATGCGAAGTGGCAGGAAACTCCTGCAAAACACCATACAGGGACAGAACAACGATGTACGTTTCTGCGCCTACCCCCAATCTTCGACCACGGGACGGCGGATTTAAGGTGGAATCTGCGGTCCCCTGTTCCGTGTCCTTGTGGCCTGCGAGCCGCCCGTGCCTGATGCCGTCGCGTAGTGGAGCCCGTCCCCGAAGGGGCGGCCCGGAGGGCCGAGGGCGGAGCGTAGCGACGGCATCAATGGTTTTCATTTCCTGTCGGCTCCCTCAATGAATACCTCAGCGGGTGTCCTTTTGTCCAGCGCGGTGTGCCTCCTTTCGTTGTTGTAGTAGTCGAAATATGCGCCCAGCCCCTCGTGGAGCGCATGGCCGTCGGCATAGCATTTGGGATAGACCGCCTCGTACTTCACAGACCACCAGAGACGCTCAATAAAGGCGTTGTCCAACGCCCGGCCCCGGCCGTCCATGCTGATGGCGATGTCTTTGTCGAGCAGCACGCCCGTGAAGATCTCCGACGTGAACTGTGCGCCTTGGTCGGTATTGAAGATTTCAGGCGTGCCCCGCCTGAGCGCGCGTTTCAGGGCGGCTACGCAAAATAGGCTCTCAAGGGTGTTTGAAAGCTCCCAGGCCAGCACGTAGCGGCTGTACCACTCCATGACAGCCGTCAGGTACAGGAATCCGTGCCGCATCGGGATATACGTGATGTCCGTGCTCCAGACCTGGTTTACGCGCTCGATCGCCAGATCACGCAGCAAATACGGGTATATCTTATGTCCCGGTGACGGTTTGCTTGTATGCGGCCCCGGCGTGATCGCCTGAAGTCCCATGCGGCGCATCAACCGCGCTACCCGCTTGTGGTTTACTTTGTGACCCCGCTCGTTGAGCCAATCGGTCATCCGTGGATACCCGAATTCCGGATGCCGCATGTACTGCTCGTCGATGAGCCGCATCAGAAGAAGGTTCTCTTCCGATTCCGCAGCGGGAACGTAGTAAAAGCCCGAACGCGGAACGCCTGCCAGCCTGCATTGCCGCCGGACCGAATACTCGGCGTTGGGTTCCACCCAACTCCGGCGTGTTGAAAGCGGCAGGCTCATAGCTTTTTTTCCAGCCACCTGATGTCCATCTTCAGTCGGCCGATCTCTTCGTAAAGTGGAGCCGTCAGCTCCTCTTCGCTCCGGCGGCGCACCTCGTTGCCCGAAGCAAAAAGCTCCGGGGCCTTGGTCAGCAGCTGCTTCTTCCAGCTCGAAATCTGGTTCGGGTGAACCTTGTATTCCGCTGAGAGAGCAGCAAGAGTCTTCACCCCCTTGACGGCATCCAGCGCAACCTGAGCCTTGAACTTATCCGTGAATTTTCTGCGTTGTTTTCCCATTTCCATGCGTCCTTTCCTACCATTTCAAGGACGCAGATTCCACTTAAGCCCGTGGTCCTAAAATCGGGGGTAACCGCACAATCCGGAACGGCGCTATAGCGGGCCGAATGCTTTGGGAAATGTTAAGACTCGCCCGTTTCCGGCCAGACGCCTTGAATCAGCGAGTAGGACGCGAGCTCGTAAAACGTTATATGATAAAAATCTCGCAAAAGAGAGGCGCTGCATTTCATTATACCGACACCACACTGAAGAAGATTTGGAAAGACTATCAATGTGTGAGCCATCTATGGGCTGCGAATATCTTACACTACACGAATCCCCAAGGATGGCCAATAGAGAAATCGGAATTAGCGAAGAAAATATTCCCCGTCGGTTACAGTAGCCTCTTGTTTCCCCACAAGAAACCTCTTGAATTCCTCGCAAATGCGTCGGAAGCCTTCTTCACACTGGCTCACAACGAATTGATGCAAACATTCTTTGGGAAAATC
>JAWODE010000513.1:0-4071 GCA_046483455.1 Candidatus Hydrogenedentota bacterium
TCTCATCGAGCAGATCGTCTCGCAACACATGTACGGTATCCGTGTTGTCCTGAATACGCACCCGTACGCGGTCCCACTTCGCACCCGAAAAATCGATGGGGAATTCGGCCTCCGTGCCTGCCATGACGGGAGCCAAAGACTCGCCGAACACGATGCGTGCGGGCAACGGTTTACCCGCTGCCGCCGCCCAAATCAACCCGTGCAACGCGAGAAGGCGGTCGTCGGCGCCGTCGAAACCCTGTTCCAGCGAATTCTGGGGCAGCAACGCACAATAACGGGCAATGGTTGCCTGAAACACCAGTATCCGTCCTTCGCCGTAGCGGAATCCCCTAAGAGGCGGAGCCTCGCCCAAGCGCCCCCGCCCTCCCTTTCCCAAACTGGGGATGTTCTCCCACGGGAGGTAGGACAAAACCGTACTCGCCAGTTCCGTGTCTTCTTCCGCGAACATTTCTTTGGGCCAACCGGCCAGCGCGTCCGTCCCTCCCGTAATAACCAAACCCTTTCCATCCTTAACTTGCCCCTCGATGGCCTGAAGCAACCGCGGCCCCAGCGCCTCTCTCTTGAGCGTAGCCACAACAATCACGTCCCGGCTCTCGTCCACACAAATACGCACCGCATTGCGCATGGCGAGACTGGTGTTCAGGGGACCGATACCGGTTTGTCCTCGATAGGGCCATCGGCGCGGACTGGTAATCGAGGTTTCTGTATCGAAATATTGATGGCTTACGTCCACTTCGAACCGACGTGCAAGTTCCATCGTATCGTAAGCCGACCACCGCGGCACCAGCAACGCGGCCCGGACTGGGTCCCCCGGCAACTTTGAGGCCCACGAAAAATCGAGCGGCATGGGAGCGGGGTTCCAGTATTCGGCGGGGCGGTTCAGGCTCTCCTCGTCCGCCGCACGGATGCGCGCCACGCGCTCCTCGTCCACCGGCATAGGGGGAAGCGGCTTATCCCACTCCGCTTCAGCCAATGTCGCGAGCGCATCCGATTCGGCATCGGCGATACGCCGGAAATATTCACGCGTTGCCTCATAATCCGGCATGGACGGATATTCGTATAACCCAAAGGCAAATGTGCGCCGCTCCGGTTTCAGTACAATATCCGTGTACTCGGCGTATCCTCCGATCCCGCTCACGGTCACGCTCGAGTAAGCCGAAGCATCCCCAAGCAGCAACCCCGCGGACCCCGCGCCCGTTCGTCCGGGCTCGACGTCCTCGAAAAGCAACCAGCGCTCGTTTTCGAGGTCGATATCGGCACTGCCTTCGGACAAGGTGCGCACCTTGCTTGTCATCCTGCGGTTCCAGGGTTTTTCGAAGGTTGCGGGATATGCCATCAGGCGCAACCTGACTTGCTTGATCTCCTCTTTCGGTTCGTAACGGCCGAAGAACAATAGTTTGTCGCTTTGCGATGTGACCGCAAATCGCGCGATGGCCTTCACCTTGGGCGTGTTCCACACAAATTCAACCATCGCATCCTGCCCGTATTCCCGAATGACACGGACGTCCGCCTTGTACTCGTTGATGTTGAACCCGTCGAAGGTCCATTGAAAAAAGCCCTGGTTGTACCAGTTCTCCATGGACGGGCCGGCAACCCCTACGGGGACGTACCCGAGAGTAGGCGCCCATTTGGCGAAATCGATACGCGCGGGGTAGTCTTCACGCTCGATGTATTCGTACCGCACGGTATACCCCGCTACGGCCGTCGCAAGCGATATATCCTGCACCACATGCCGGCCTTTTTCCGTATCGTCTACCCGTTCGCTGATAATGGCACTGGCATCTTGCAGTGCCCCCTGGGCATGGGACGCTATGGCAAAGACAATCGTGAACACGAACAAGGTGATTCTGCTGGACATCATCTCATCTCCCAGTGAAAGGTAAACAAATCGCACGCAAATGTCCCCTATTTATAACCAAACGTGATTAAACAACCCAAATCGTGGTTCCGTTTCGCACTTGGCCGTTCCTGGTAATCGCGGAAGGACACCCCTCGAAGTTGAATCAGTTTCGCCTGGAGATATACTTTAAGAACTGCAAATGAAATGAGTGAAAGGCGGCAACACCCTCAAGCGGGTAACACCGCCTATTCCATTCCCACAGCATCAAGACAACGTCAATGCGGGGGCACGGCCCGCGTTCAGGAACCGGAAAGGAAAGCCATGAAGAGCACACGATTCGAATGGCGCGTAACACGACGGGATTTCTTGAAAACATCGACCGCGGCGCTGGCGGGATTGGCGCTGCCGGCTTCGCAATGGACGCACGCGGCCACTACGAAAAGCCTCCGGTTCGGCCTCGTCACCGATAGTCACTTTGCCGAGCGGGAACCTGCGGGAGCCCGGTTCTATCGCCGCTCCCTTGCGAAAATGAAAGAATGCGTCGCGCTGATGAACGACGAACGCGTTGATTTCCTCGTCGAACTGGGAGATTTCAAGGACCAGGGCAACCCCCCCGCCGAAAAGCAGACGCTGCAATTTCTTGCGCGCATCGAAAACGAATACAGCGAGTTTGACGGGCCGCGATACCATGTGCTGGGAAATCACGACATGGACAGCATCTCGAAAGCGCAGTTTCTGACAGCCGTTCAGAATACGGACATTCCGGCCGAGCGTTCGTACTACGCGTTCAACAAAAACGGCGTCCATTTCGTGGTGCTCGACGCCAATTATCGCCGCGACGGTTCGGACTATGACCATGGAAACTTCAAATGGACCGACCCGAACCTACCGCGGGCGGAACTCGATTGGTTGAAACACGACTTGGCGGAGGCGAAAGGGCCCGTTATCGTATTCGTACACCAGCGGCTTGATGGCGAGGGAGACGTCTTTGTGACAAACGCGGAGCAGGTGCGCACCTTGCTTGAAACGAGCGGGAAGGTGCTTGCAGTGTTTCAAGGGCATCACCATCAGGGCGCGATCAATCAAATCAACGGCATCCACTATTACACCCTCAAAGCCATGGTCGAAGGCTCAAAAAGGGACCAAAATGCCTATGCCATCGCGGACCTTGATGCTGAAGGCGACATCACGATAACAGGCTATAGAAGGGCCGTCAGCAAAGACCTCCCCCACCGGAAAAGGGTCTGAGCGCTTTCGGATTGGCACCTTTCTGAAGCTCGAACGGGTTACGCGGCCTTTTATGACTCTTGCAAAGTCGGGGATAAAGCAGATATAATTCTTTGTAAGTTCAGGTAAAGAAATCCAAACCTATTAAAAGGTAAACGATTATGTGGCAGCCAGGAATGTGGGAGCTCTTGATCATACTGCTGATCGTGCTGATTGTGTTCGGCACCGGCAAATTGACGAACATCGGCAGTTCGCTGGGTACGGCCATCCGCGATTTCAAATCCAGCGTGAAAGAACCTCCCGAAAAAGACGAACCCGAGCCTGCAGAAAACAACGAGCAGGAAACCACCTGATACGGCATAGGCTTCTATTAGGTGCTACCATTGCTTTTCAGCGGCAGCCTGCAACTGTGGGCTGCCGCTTTTATGCGCTATTCTCCGTCAACGCATGCCCCCCGATACTGCTAATGGCCTGTTCCGCAAGCTGCCGGATATCCGCATTGCTGTCTTCCCGTTTTGCTTCTAGAGCCCTCAGCGCGCTCCCGGCCTCGCGCCCCAGCTCTCTAAGCGCCTGAATCGCAGCGACTTGCACTCTTGCACCCGGTTCACGCAATGCGCTAACCAAGGTGGAAACGACCTCGGTATCCTTTTCCTTCCGTTTCGCTAGCGCCAACGCAGCCGCCACACGAACGGTGCCATCGGGATCTTTAAGCGACCGCCTTAACGTCTCGCGCACTTGTAACCCTTCGTGCCGGATTTGCCCGAGGGCCTCGATGGCTGCAAGACGAATTTCGGTATCCGGGTTACGGAGCGCATCGTGCAGGTGAGAGTTGAGCGGAAAGGCATATGGCGCAAGCTTGCTAAACGCTGTAAGCGCACGGGTTTGGACGCTTACATCTGAGTCTATAAGACGGTATGACAGCGTATTCTTGGGTAAGCACAACGGGCAAAAACTGGCGGTTGGATTGGGGTCCGCCCGGACGACGAAGGCTACCACACCGTTCC
>JAWODE010000660.1:0-2700 GCA_046483455.1 Candidatus Hydrogenedentota bacterium
TCCAGTTCGGGCAATATCACGCTGGTCACGCTGTATTTCATCGCCGGCTCTCCCCTCCCTTCGCCGTTTCGATTTATCAATAAACGTAAGTATTGAATGTCGAAGAGGGGATTTCAAGCCACATAACCACCCCGTCATCGGGAATTTTGCGACGACGCAATGTAGGTACCTCGCTGTAGACTGACCAGCGATTGGAATCAATCATATCTGTTCCATCCACAAGTCAAAATGCGTTATGCTTGGGTAAGTTGGGCGCCGGGTAGTTCGGGCGAATGACTGAAAGGATTCCGAAAATGACTGAAAATAAACTGCCGAAAAGCATTTGCATCCGTGTAACGAACGACAACCCGGTCGTTGGCATGGCGGCAGGTGAGCTAAAACGATATCTCGAACGCCTGACGAAGGCCGACATAACAGTCGATACCACCGCGGAAGAAGGTTTCACCCTGGGCTTGATGGAGGATTTCCCGGAAATCACTGCCCCAAACGTGCCGAATCCCGAACTCGACGATGCCGTTTCTATTGATACAAAGGGCAGCCGGGGAATCATCGCCGGCATCAATCCACGCAGCGTGTTGCTGGCCGTGTACCGCTATTTGACGGCACTGGGCTGCCGTTGGGTGCGGCCCGGTGACGACGGGGCGTATGTCCCGCAACTCAGCGCGCTGGAGAATGTCCGCGTTTCGGAAAGGCCCGCCTACCGGCATCGGGGAGTGTGCATCGAAGGCGCGGTAAGTTACGAACACGTGCGCGATATGATCGACTGGCTCCCGAAGCTCGGGTTCAACGGTTATTTTATTCAGTTTCGCGAGGCCCACACGTTTTTCGACCGTTGGTACAGACATACGGGCAATCCCAAAAAACAGGCCGAACCTCTTTCCATCGAAAAGGCACGGGAATTTACCGCGATGCTTGAAGACGAGATCACGCGGCGCGGCCTTCTCTATCACAAAGTGGGGCATGGATGGACCTGTGAGCCCTTCGGCATTCCCGGCCTCGGGTGGGACAAACAGGACCAGAGCGCCCCGCCCGAAGTGACAAAGTACCTCGCGGAGGTGAACGGCAAACGCGATTTTTGGAAAGGGGTGGCTCTCGATACCAATCTCTGCTACTCGAACCCCGACGTACGGGGTATCATCGTCGATGCCATTGTCGAGTACGCCCGGGAGAATCCCCAGATCGACTATATTCATTTCTGGCTGGCGGATGGCACAAACAACAACTGCGAATGCGAAGAATGCGTCAAGACGCGGCCTTCCGATTTTTACGTGATGATGCTGAACGACCTCGATAAGCGGCTTTCCGAGGCCGGCCTAAAAACGCGGATTGTGTTTCTAATCTATGTCGATCTGTTGTGGCCGCCCCTCGAACAGAAGATCGAGAATCCCGACCGTTTCGTGCTCATGTTCGCCCCAATTGTCCGGACCTACAGCGAGACTTTCGAGGTCAGCGATACATTGCCCGAGTTGCCGCCATTCGAGCGCAACCACCTCCAATTCCCCAAGAGTGTCGACGCCAATGTCGCGTTTTTGAAGGCCTGGCAGGAGATGTTCGATGGCGACAGCTTCGACTTCGACTACCACCTGATGTGGGACCACTCGAACGATCCCGGCCACATGCACATCGCGCGCACCATTGCCGAGGATATGAAAGGACTTAAGAAAATCGGGTTGAATGGCTACGTGAGCTGCCAAATCCAGCGGATTTTCCTGCCTACGGGCTTGGCCATGACTGTTATGGGCCGAACCCTCTGGAATGACAAAACCGACTTTGACCTCGTGGCCGATGACTATTTCACGAGCGCCTTCGGTCCCGATGGTCCTTCTTGCCGCGAGTATCTCACACGGCTGTCCGAGTTGTTCGATCCCGTTTACCTCCGAGGAGAAAAGGAATGGGTGGATGCGGAACAGGCGCAACGTCTTGGCAAAGCCCCGAACGTCGTTCAGGGCTTTATGCCGGTGATCCAGGCCAATCTCGAATCGGGAGAACCTTGCCACCGTGCATCGTGGTTCCATCTCAAGCACCACGCTGAACTCACCGTCGGATTGGCCCGCGCCTTTCAGGCAAAAGCACTCGGCAAAGACGATGAAGCCCGCAAATTATGGGAAAGCACCAAGCAATTGGCATGGGACAAAGAACTCGCTGTCCACCCCGTTTTCGACACCTGGCTCTTCGCCACCACCGAACTCGAAGCCAAATTCGTGCCCGGCAAAGGCGACGGCGCGCCGAGTTAACTTCAATCCTCTTGAATGGTAAAAAAGTGCGGGCTCTTTGCGCCAAGCGACTACCGCCTCGAAGGTTTCAAAAACCGGGGCTGTCCCAAGGAAGCGACAAAGGAGCGATACGGGACGGTCCCGAGGTTTTTGTCGCACGCCGTTTTCATGGCCTGCGGCTGAGCCCAACGGCTCGGGGCTCGCTGTCCCGGCCGTCTTTCATAGCCGCGGGGCGGGTACGGAACGGAGGGCGAGTTTTCCAGCCCGCCCATCACCAACGGCGGCCACCAGGGCCGCTTTCCTTGTTTGCACCGTCGACCCCACCCGCAACACGACGCGCGAATCTCGCGCAGCGGACCGGGAACAACCCGACGGCGGATTGCATCCGCCTGCGATCTTAGGGACGGGCAAGAATGCCCGTCCTCCGTTGCGCAAGCACAGAGGTCATCGGGGTAGTCCGCGGTCGCCTTGTTTTGACGGACACGTA
>JAWODE010000662.1:0-12699 GCA_046483455.1 Candidatus Hydrogenedentota bacterium
TTGCCTTCAGGACTGTATACGGGGTAAGGGGTGCCGTCGACGTACAGGGTGATGCCCCCAAGCCCGCCGGACTGGCCTACATGTAAGGCATCCATGCCCCAGGGTTGTTCTTCGTGATAATTGTATTGTTCGGAGAATGTGGGAAGTACCAGTGCATCCTTCTGTTTTCCGAAGAAATCGAATTGGCCCCAATAAGCGCGGAAGCCCGCCACTTCCGATTCCCAGCCAATGTTTGGCGGTATCCAATCCTCTGCCCAAGCCACCCTCGGCCGCGCGAACGCCTCAAGTTTTTCCGCCCGCCATGCCTGGAAATCCGGTCCCGGGGAGCCCAGTTCAAAGGTTTTTTCGATAAGCGTCTGCATACTCTCGAGGTCGCCCGCGCTCCGCGGATTACTGAATTTCTCCCAGAAAACAGGCTCGTTATGGGCCTCTTTCAAGGCTAAAATCAGGCGGTCTTTCACAATATCGAAATAAAACCGCAGGGATTCGTTGCTGGTCAGATAATCCTTGCGAAATCCTTTCTCGATGGTTTCGGCAGCGAACCCCGAGTCCACGAGTGCCCAAACGGCATCTTCATCCTCTGAACCTTCAGCCGCAAGCGCTTCACGAAGGCGCGAAACGAGCACGAAAAGCCGTTCCGGCGCCGCCTCGATCAGGGGAGTCATGATCGCTTGGATTGGGCCCCAGTTATAGGGAAGATCGGTGTATTCACCCGTAAAAGACCACTGATCGTCCGCGTTCCCGTCGCCGTTTGCATCGAATTCCCAAAGGTCGATGTAGCCATCATTATTTGTATCGGTGTAGGTATAGCGCATCTCGGGCGTGCCGTCATGATCGGCGTCGATGGCGAGCCACATGGTTTCCGCGCCAAATAAGTGAAGACGTTGGTCGGTAGGCGCGTAATAGAGCCGGATCTGTCCCGGAGTTGTGGCCAATTCGAAGCGGTTGTTGAGGGGACCGCAACTCGGTCCACCCACTTGCGGAAACCATTCGTTGCCCTTGGCAATCACGCCTTCCCAGCGTTCTTTGATGTCATTGCCCCTGTCGCGGTCTATGTTGCGGTCAATCTCGTCCCACGTAAGCATGCGCTTGGCCCACTCGGTCTCTAGCGCGAAGGCCTGGACGGTGTGATAGGCGATAAAGGGCCCCGTCGGGATGCCGCGCAGTGTACGCCGGGTGGCGTATCGGGGGTCGAAGCCTTGGTCCTCGACCGCGTGTGCCGTTACGGAGACATCGAAGTCGCGCGGACTTTCCCATGTAGCATCGTTGTCGGCATCAAAGCTGAAGCGCAGGCTCTCGACAACGTCGCCTACTCCCTGGATGCGGATGACCTCCTCCGTCACGCCGTCATGGTCGTGATCGAAGAACGTGAAGGGGTTTTCAAACTGGGGAAGCCACTCTTTACTGCCGGGGTCAAGCTGAAATGCGCAGAACAGCTCATCGCCGCCGAAATGCGTGCGCCACTGACACAGCCGCTGGTTGTAGGTGTACCCCACGTCATACCACAACAGATTGTCTCCGCCCACGTCTTCGCCATACCAGCACCTCAGACCATCGTCGCGTGGGAAATACAGCCCCATCGCGTCGATCTGGTTGTTTCCCGTGAGGTCGGTGTAGTCGCACACGACGTCGACCGTGCCGTCCGCCTTCCAGTCTGCCACATAGAGGTCGCTGTCGTAATCGGGTTCGTCGCCGTCGCTGAGGTCCCCGTCCTCGTCCAGCACACGCACCAGCACAGGCCGCATGTCTTCCGGGTGGCGTGTGTCGGTGTCAATAAACCAAACCTCATCGGGCTGCCCATCGCCATCCCGGTCAATGTAGTGGCGTTTGCCGGGCTCGCCTTCCGTGACTTGCCGGTGAATGTCAGGGTCCAGGCGCACGGCATCGCCGAAGACCTGCTCGAACAATGCCGCGGCATCCGCGAACGCCCCCGTTGTCCAAAACGCCGAGATGATCATTACAGTTGCCAGTGTCCGAATCGTGTCTTTCATGCCCATTCCCCCGAGGTGGTGGTGAATCGGTTCTCGTTGACATGACTGTTGCCGGAAGGCAGCGTCAATAATCATTCTACCATCGTGCAAAGCCGGTTGCTCTGTCAAATCCGCTTTCCCACAAGACAGCGGATAAGTCAAAAAGGTATCGTTTTTTGCATGCCATAGGCAACCTGTCATGATTGCCTCGGGAGACGCGCTTCTCCCCGCCAAAGGTTAGTCGTCCGACGATTCCGGGGAGTCGCTCATGGCGGAGCAGCCGCCCTCTTCGGCGGTGCTGCAGAAGGTATCCGTATTCGGCTGACATGTATCCTCGATACATATGAGATCGTTCCCCGGATCCTCGCCTCTGTATTCCTCGCTCCGCTGGCCACTGCCCAGGAAGGCGCACGGGTTTCCCGCACGCGAAAAGATGCCATTCTTCTTTGCGGCGGATATTGCCGCCTTCTTTGGAGATGACATATGCGCCCGTCTTTTCTTATAGAGGTCCTGAAGACTGTACTCACCAAGATTCTCGATGTGAGTTTCCATAGCGTCTTTATCGATCGGATGGTCCGGGTCTTTGAGCACGTCCAGGAAGGGCAAACAGAGTTTGCACCCACGAGTGAAACGGTGGTTACCATGAGCGTCTTTCTGCTTCTTGGTGTCAGTTTCGACAAGGGTTTGAATCTCTTCAAGTACGCGGAGTATGTCCGGGTGCGGGGGTTCTTCGTTCTCGTACCACGTGTAGAGATCCCGCACCAAAATCATCTTGTTCGGATACTGTTCGCGAAAGACTTCTCGGAGTTCCTCCAGTTTCTTAGAGATTTTTTTCTTAGTAGGAGTTTTAAGTTGGTCCTTAGGAATATTTTCGATCGCTTCCTTAAATCGATCTATTGCCCCATTTGAAGCAGCAACGGGCATATTGTAAAGATTTTCATACGTACCGACCTGCGGGGCGTCTGATTTAAAGTGATTTACGATATGGCACATGATGTTAACTTCCCAGTAACCGGCGCGTAACCTGCGTTCGCGCCCATAGTGGGCGAGGTCAAATTTCCAATCATCCATTGCTCTTCTCCCTTCGTGTGTGAGCCCGCGTCTCCCACGGCCCCGAAGTCGATGTTCAACGCGCGCGCTCCGTTCCCCTGCATCTTTATCGTAAGTGCCGCATCACGGCACGTTGATTGTAAGATGGATTTCCTGAAACTCGCCGCGTTCGATAGTGCTGGTCAGGGTAATCGGTTTGTCTTTTTTTAGGGCAGACCGCGCGGCCTGCAGAAATTCATCGAGCTGGCTCAATGCTTTGATCTCGATACCGTTTACCGTGAGGATTCGATCGCCGACCGCGATTCCTAGCGCTTCAAGGGTAGGTGCGCCATGGGCTCCGGTTTCCGGGGGTACCCACAATCCATTCAGGATTTCGCGAGATGCAACGCCTTCGCCTAGACGGCTGTTCATGTCCTGGTTCACGCGAACGAGCTGCTCGATACCCACCATCAGTACCTCGGCAAGATACTCGACGCTTGCCCGAGCGGTCTCACGCGAGAGGGTCGCTGAATGCTCTATGTCCAGGCGCGGATGAAATGCGTAGCGTACATGGATGGGGCTGCTCTTACGCACAATCTCGAGTTGTAACGGAGGAGTCCCCGCTTGATCCTCGATGAAGGCGGCAATCAACGCGCGCGCGGAAGGCACTCCATCGACAGAGCTATCGTTGATGCTCGTTATCCGATCGCCCGGGAGAAGACAGAGCCGTTTGACGGCATCGGCCATGGGGCCGGCGGAGATTTCCATGCCGGGACCGGCGGACGCTGTGTCAACAGACTCGTCAAGCAGAGTAAGCAGTCGTCCGAGTTGTTCCCTCGCATGTTCCCGGGTAATGTGCACGATCGCGGGTGGGACTATTGAGCCTTTGTGCTCCGGCCAGCGCTGCCTGAGTCGCTCATGTTTGGCGGCTTCATAACGCTCCTTCAGTGTGGCCCCGGGCGTTCCGTCTAACTGTTCCATCCGCCATGGTGCCGCGAAATGGGCGGTAGCACGCCCATCCCAGCCCGCAACCAGCACACTGCGCGAGTCCTTGAGGAATTCCGCGTCAAGTAATGGATAATCCGTACCGGAAAGGGTCAGCAATTCCTTTCCCGTGCCCGCTTCCCATATGCGTACGCTTTCATCCCACGACGCGGTCAGAATCCGTGCGCCATCCCCGCTGAACCGTGCGGAAGCCACCGGACCCGCGTGGCCAATAAGTTTATATAGAGCCTCGCCGCTATCGACAGCCCAGCAGATTACCGAGCCGTCATTCGAACCGGACACCAGGAACAAGCCGTCCGGGCTAAAGGCAACATGGTTGATCGCGCCCCGGTGTTTATCCAGCACATGCCGCGCGGCCCCGGTTTCGGCATCCCATACCCGGACGGTCTTGTCGTGTGCCCCGGTAGCTATGACGGTTCCATCAGGGGAAAAGGCTGCGCAATGAAGCCGACCGGTGTGTCCCTCGAGGGTCAATGTTTCCGTCCCGGTACGCGCTTCCCAAACGCGCGCGATACCTTCCCGCCCTCCTGTAACGACGACGTTGCTTTTGGGGCTGAATGCAATGGCTGAAACCCGTCCGCGGTGCCCCGCATAGAGCGAAATCACCTCGTTTGCCCCTGTATCCCACACAAACACCGTAGAACCATCTAACGGACTGGCCAACACGGAGCCATCGGTATTGAGGGCCGCCGACCCTGGCCCGAAGTGAGAAAAGCACCAGTGCGCAATTTCCGGGAAGATGCTGCTGCTGTCATACTCCGTAACAGTGTTGTTCCGAGCGACTATTGCGATGCGGTTTCCGTTCCAGCTGACAACCACATCGTCGATGGGCGCGGATTGCTCGAGCTGGACGCGTTTCGTCAGTGACCTCCGTGTGTCCCAGATTTTTGCCGTGCCATCCCTCGAGGCCGTGGCTATGCGTTGGCCGTCTGGACTAAACACCGCCCTTCCGACGCCCGCTTCGTGCCCCACAAACGAATTGACGAGGTCCTGAGTGGCCAAATCCCATACGGTTACCAGTCCGGCATCGGACAGGAGAAGCAGTAGACTCTGGTCGGTGGAGAACTGCCCGTCTTTTACCGCTTCCCCATGGTTGAACGATTTTTTGACGGCGCCGCTGTCTACATCATAAAGCCTTGCTACACCACCGGTTGTGGTAGCCAGCAGCAATTTTTCGTCGGGTGAGAAACGGGCTCGCAGCACTTTGGCACTTCCCTGGTCCGTGCGCAGAATTCTCCGGCCGCCCTCCACATCCCATACAGCGGCGGCCCCGTTATCCACAAAGCAAAAACGAGCACCAGAAGCACTATATACTGGGAATTCACCCGGGATGGTCTGCACCAGCTCGTACGTTTCCCCTTTGCGCCAGAGCCGGATTTGCTTGTCATAAGACGAGGTAAGCAAAGTTTGCCCGTCCGGACTTGGGTACGCGCCAATTACTTCCTTCTCGTGTGCCTTGATGCTCTCGAGTTCTTTTCCCGTATGCGCATCCCAGAACCGAACCGTGCCGTCATTCGAGCCCGTAACGATACGGTTGCCGTTTTGTTCAAAACACGCGGACTGAACAGAAGCTGTGTGTCCTTCGAGAACGAGGGTCTCTTTACCCGTGGCAGCGTCGAATACACGGGCCGTGCCATCCCAAAGGGCCAGCAGGACTGATTGATCGTCCGGGCTGAATTCTCCGTCATTAATAAGGGCGTAGGGGGTTTTGATAGCAACGAGGGCTGCCCCATTGACCGCGTTCCAAATGCGCGCGGAGCGGTCCCCTCCGAGCGTCAAAATATGTTTGCCGGCGTGATCATACATCGCTCGGAATACCAACGCCTTATGTTCACGCAGAGTAAACAAGTCCTGGTTGCACTGTTCAAGAAGATAGCCCCATTCCCAGTTGCGGCGTTTCTCGGAAATTGACCAGACAAGCGTATTCGCCCTGGCGAAATTGCGATCGCGCACATACGCGTGCAGAAGGCGGATTTGGGCTACGTATGCGCTGTGCTCGGCTTCTTCCTTCGCCTCTTCTGCTTTGTCTTCCGCGACGATTGCGGTATCACGGGCTTCTTCCGCGAGCAGGCGCTGGGCGTATTCCCGATTGCGCGCTTGATAAATCTGGAGGTAAGATAGCACGGCAAGACAAAGGAGGATGCCGCTGGCCGCCGCGATGACATTCAATACGCTCCGGTGTTTTTTATAATAGCGGCTAACCAGTTGCCAGAGACTGTACCGGTAGGTCTGCACCAACGCGCCCGTTTGGAACCGCTTAATTTCGTCGGCAAATTCCCGAACGGATTGGTACCGAGCCGCGGGGTCCTTCTGCAAAGCCTTCTCGCAGATGCTCACAAGTTCGGCAGGGGCGTCTGGCTCTTTCTCAAGGACGGGTAGAGTTTCCTCCAACACCACCCGTCGCATCGTTTCGCTGGCGCTTGGAGCGCGAAAAGGCGTGGTGCCCGTGAGGAGTTCATAGAGTACCACCCCCAGGGCATACAGGTCGGAACGCTCGTCGATTTGTTCCGCAAGCCCTTGCGCCTGTTCCGGCGACATGTACTCCGGTGTTCCTATGGCCTGGCCCGGCCGGGTTTGGGGGAGGGGGGTGTTCTCACCAGTTACGAAATGCTTGGGCACGTTGCGGATGTCTTGCTCATAGGGATCCTCCGCCTGCGATTTTACTTTGGCCACTCCCCAGTCAAGCACGACCGTTTCGCCAAACGCGCCGAGCATGACGTTTGAGGGCTTAATGTCCCGATGTAGCACGCCCCGGCTGTGGGCATAGGCCATGGCTTCGCATAGATCGATTACATGGGGTAGAAGGCTTAAACGTTCGTCAAGAGTTTTGCATGTGCGCAACGCCCGGGCGAGCGACTGTCCACGAACGAGCTTCATCGTATAGTACAAATTGCCGCTGGGACGCCGCCCGATTTCGTACACAGGCACGATTGAAGGATGCTCGAGGCCCGCCGTTATGCGGCCCTCTTGCAGAAACCGGGCGGCAATCGCCGCTGTATACCGCACCGGGCTCTTTTCGGGAAAGAGCGGGCTGCTTTCTGAAACGGGTAGAAGTTCCTTGAGGGCAATGTCTCTGCCCATCTTGACATCGTGCGCCAGCAGTATGCGCCCCATCCCTCCTCTGCCGTACTCGGATGTCTCGGCGTAGCGCCCGGGGATTTCTTCCAGCGGGTCTATTGGGGCGGTCTCTGAGAACCTAAAGGGTGTTTCCCTCATTGGGGTAGTGGTGCGGCCGGACGCCGCGGAAAGAGTTCGGGCGGGATCGAGCGTGTTCCAAAGGGCTTCTTCGCCCCCCAAGGTATTCAGTGCAGCCTCGGCATTACCGCGGTGCGCCTCGATCGCTGCTTCGGCCATGCGCCGAACCAACTCCGCCTCTTCGGAAGTTAACAGACCGGCGTTTACCAGCCTCGTGGGCAACGAAACCGGATTGTCCTGCGAAATGCCTTCGTAGGCCTCAAGAAGATCCGCCCGTGAAAGATCTCTGAGCTGTAAGGCAAGGAGTGCACACAGACTGTCCCACGCCCCAGCCATGACCCTGCTCCCTATTTTAACTTGCGCCATTCCTAACCTATCATACTATCTGCATAAAGACAACGAAGAAACGAGGGATTGAAAGCAAGTCCGGTCTCCGGTTAGATTCCCATATAAATTATTTCCGATGGCTATGCATACGAGAGGAATCTCATGAAACCAGGTACGTATCAGTCAGAAATTATGCCGCGCCGCGAATTTATGAAAGTCTTGGCCGCGGCGGGGGCCACAACGGCTGGGGTATTTCACAGCGTGAGCGCTGCCAGGGAAAATCGTCCAAACATTGTCATGTTTGTCGTGGATGATATGGGCTGGATGGATTCGACGGTGTACGGCAGCCGGTATTACGAGACGCCCAATGTCGAGCGGCTGGCTCAATTGGCAGTGCGTTTCACCGATGCCTACGCGGCGGCTCCCCTCTGTTCCGCGACCCGTGCAAGTATTATGACCGGAAAATATCCCGGGCGGCTTCATATCACCGGCGCATCAGGCCATGTGCCGGCGAAGCCCGGGCCCCTCATGCCCGAGACCGGCATGCCTCACCAGGAAATCCTTTTGCCGCGCTGCAAAGAGTATCTGCCTCTCGAAGAATACACGCTCGGCGAGGCATTGAAAGATGCTGGATACCGTACCGGTTTCGTCGGCAAATGGCATCTCGGGCATGACGATACGTACTGGCCCGAGCATCAGGGCTTCGATGTCAACATTGCAGGTGGACGCTGGCCGGGACCTCCGAGCTATTTCTCACCCTATAAAATCAGCAAACTGCCCGATGGCACCCCGGGCGAGTATATCGTTGACCGGTTGACCGACGAAGCGCTGGCGTTCATTGAGCAATCGAAAGACGGGCCGTTTTATCTGAACTTCTGGCAGTACGCCGTCCATGCCCCGTACCAGGGCAAGGATAAGTACCGTGAGTATTTCGAGAATAAGAAGGATCCCCGTGCCGCCCAGAACAACGCCGTTATGGGCGCCATGATAAAAAGCATGGACGAGAGCCTCGGCCGCGTCCTCGATAAGCTCGAAGAACTTGGTTTGATGGACAACACCATCATCGTTTTTTCTTCGGACAACGGCGGGAATATGTATGACCACACCACGCGTGACGGTACGAATCTCGGCCCCTTCTCTCCGGAGGGGCGCACACCAACGAACAATGCCCCCCTGCGGTCCGGTAAGGCTTCGGTGTACGAGGGTGGCATCCGCGTGCCCACCATGATTTACTGGCCCGGCGTCACGCAAGGCGGTACGGTTTCGCGCGAGGTGATCTCGAGTGTCGATTTTTATCCGACCATCCTCGACATGGCCGGTCTTGCTCCACAGGAGGGGCGGATTATCGACGGCATTTCCATTACGCCGGCCCTTAGGCGCAAACGGCTGACGCGCGAGGCCATCTACGGACATTTCCCGCACTATATCCCCTCCGTCCCGTGCCGTCCCGCGAGCTGGGTGCGTCAGGGCGACTGGAAACTTATCCGTTTTTACGAATGCGACGAATACTTCCCCGATCGCATCGAATTGTACAATCTTCAGAAGGATATTGGTGAATTAACGAATCTTGCCGCGGAATATCCGGAAAAGGTACGTCAACTCCAGGCTATGCTGGACAAGCATCTCGAGGAAACCGGCGCGCTTGTTCCGAAGAAGAATCCCAATTACCAACCCAATGCAGCGAAGGAGGTCGCCGGCTGGCGGCCAAGCGGTCAGTGCTGGCTCGAGCGGAAAGACGGCACAGCGATCATGCACAGTGTGGGGAGAGATCCGTTTATCGTCAATAACAGTGTACCCGAGGCCGCGGGCTCACTCGTAGCCCGATTCCGCATGCGTTCCAAAAGCGAGGGTATTGGGCAGTTTTTCTGGACTACCCGCAAAGCGCCGCGTTTTGGTCCCCATCAGCGCCTCGATTTTACGCCCGAACATGATGGCGCCTGGCACGAATATAGTGTGCCTTTCGAGGCAAACGCTGCCTTGCGCGCCATCCGTATCGATCCCTCGGCAGGGCCCGGCGAACTCGCGTTCGAGTGGATTCGCATCGAGCGTCCAGATGCGGAAGGACACGTTGTGAAGGAATGGCGCTTCTCCGATTAGCGCAGCCGCTCTGCCTTGATAACGCCTTTCGTTTACCTATCCACTGCCTCGCCAGGGGTGTTCGGGAGATGACAGTTGGTGCGGGTCAATCCCTGGAATCGGCATGGGGCAATTCCAAGCCAAGGGCTTGCACTACTCTCGGCAGGGTCTGCCCCGCGGGGCCTTCCAAAAAGACGTCCGTGATGGTTTCGGTAAACGTAGTCCTTTGGATATTTGCCTCGATGATGGAGGCGCCGTTTCGCTTCGCGAGGAACGGGAGGTCCGCCGCCGGATACACTTGTGCTGATGTTCCCACGATGATGACCGCGTCGCATTTCGAACCCCATTCCGCCGACGCGCGGAGAGCTTCCGAGGGGATCAATTCGCCGAACATGACGATGTCTGGTTTCATGAGGCCGTTGCACACGTGACAGCGTGGGGGGGTGTCACCCATCGCCTGCAAGTCTAGCGGCCGCGTATTGCCGCAATCCAGACAGAACAGCTTTCGGGCACTCCCGTGATACTCGACGACATTTTTACTGCCGGCGGCTTCGTGGAGGGCGTCGATATTCTGGGTCACGATCGCTTTCAAGTAGCCGTGCTTCTCGAGGGCAGCCAGGGCGAAATGCGCGGGATTGGGGCCGCATTCAGCGAAATCTTTGGCCATATCCCTCCAAAAACGCCAGACTTTCGTCGGGTTCTCGAGGTAGGCTTCAATGCTCGCGTATTCCTCTATAGGGTACTTTGCCCAGATGCCCGTGGGGCTGCGGAAGTCGGGGATTCCGCTCTCGACGGAAATTCCCGCGCCCGTTACTGCGATCGGGCATTCGGATTCCGACAGAATAGCCGCGGCTTCCTCGATTGGTTCATCCATAGCCACCTCGCCTGTTGCGTTTTTCACATATCACGACGCAGGCTCGATACGTTCCAAGCCACCCATGTACGGCCGTAGCGCCTCCGGCACTATTACAGAGCCGTCCGCTTGCTGATAATTTTCCAGGATCGCAATGACAGTGCGCCCTACCGCAAGGCCGGAACCGTTCATGGTATGTACGTATTCGGGCTTCTTGTTGCGGCGGAACCGGATGTTCGCGCGCCGGGCTTGAAAATCGATGCAGTTCGAACACGAACTGATTTCACGATAGCACTCCTGTCCCGGCAACCACACCTCGATATCGTATGTTTTCGCCGCGCTGAATCCCATATCCCCAGTGGACAGGGTCACCACCTGGTACGGCAACCCCAAGCGTTGCAGGATGACCTCCGCGTGGCCCGTCAAGGTCTCGAGTTCCTCCCAGGAAGTCTCGGGGGTCGTGAATTTGTATAACTCGACCTTGTCGAACTGATGTTGCCGTAGCATCCCCCGGGTGTCTTTGCCGTATGAGCCCGCCTCGCTGCGGAAACAGGGGGTGTACGCCACGCAATTCACGGGCAGGGCTGCTCCATCGAGGATCTCGTCACGGAACATGTTTGTGAGGGGCACTTCCGCTGTGGGCACCAGCCACAAATCGCGCCCTTCGACGGTGAACGCTTCCTCAGCGAACTTCGGCAGTTGCCCCGACCCTTCCATGGTCTCGCTTGACACGAGAAACGGCGGTAGGTATTCGGTATAGCCGTGCTCCCGGGTATGGACGTCGAGCATGAAGTTGGTCAGAGCGCGTTCGAGTTGCGAGCCGGCTCCTCGCAACAGGGCAAAACGGGCCCCCGAGATTTTCCCGGCGCGCTCGAGGTCGAGAATGCCCAGGTCCGCTCCCAGCACAACGTGGTCCTTTACCTCGAAATCGAATTTCGGCGGTTCTCCCCACCGCCGCTCGACCCGGTTGGCGGATTCGTTCGGGCCCACCGGCACAGTTTCGTGGGGAAGGTTGGGAATAACCAACAAATGTTGCCGTAGGGTCTCGTCAGCTTCACGGGCCTTTTCCTGAAGGGTTTTAGTCTTTTGGCTGACCTCACGCATGGCGGCGATGGCGTCTGTCGCGTCTTCCTTGGCCTTTTTCTTTTTGGCGATCTCCTCGGAAGCCTTGTTTTGCTCGGCACGCAGTTGCTCTGTTTCGTAAATAAGTGCGCGCCGCGCTGCGTCAGCGTCGAGTAAGGCGTCCAGGTCGATGTCCGCTGTGCGTTTTGCCAGGGCGGTTTTCACCGCTTCGGCGTTTTCCCGTATGAATTTAATATCGAGCATTTTGGCATCCTTTATGTCTAAGAAGATATGTTTTCGCCGGGGAAATGCAGAGGTTGGGGCCGGTTCCCGACTAACGGATACTTCGGATAAGCCCCAACAAACGATCAAGTTCATCGAGGTTGAAGTACTCGATCTCGATCTTGCCTTTCGTATTGTTACTGGCCTTTAGAGCAACCTTCGTACCTAATTTCCGGCGCAATTCGTCTTCGATGGCTGCGATATTGGGGTCTTTAGACGGTTTGGGTTTCGGGGAAGTGCCTTCATGCGAGGTGATTTTCTCGACCTGGCGTACTGAAAGGCCCTCATTTGCGATCCGTCGGCAAACCGCTATCTGCTTTTTCGGTGACTCGATGCCCAGCAACGCGCGGGCATGCCCCATAGCGATGCTGCCGTCGGCCACCCGGCCCTGCACCGCTTCCGGAAGATTCAGAAGGCGGAGGGTATTTGTCACCGTTGCGCGTTTTTTCCCTACTTGATCAGCCAGTTCTTCCTGTGTCCAATGGAATTCATCGATTAGTTGCTTGTATCCGTTTGCCAGCTCGATGGGGTTCAGGTCCTCGCGCTGAATATTCTCGATCAGGCCGAGCTTGAGCATGTCGGCGTCCGAGACCTCCCGGCAGATCGCGGGGATAGTCTCGACGTCGGCCATGACCGCCGCACGAACCCGGCGTTCGCCACTCACCAGCTCGTACTCGTCACCGGCCTTACGCACGATGACGGGTTCCTGAAGGCCGTTGCGCCGGATGGACTCGCTTAGTTCCTCGAGGGACTCTTCGTCAAAGTGCACACGGGGCTGCTTGGGATTGGGCTTCAGGTTTCGCGGGTCCACTAGAAGCAGCCGGGTCCCGACCTTTTCATCTGCTTGTTCGTCCAGGGTCCCGGCGAACCCGGCTTCCTCGTTCGTCGAGATCAGGGCGC
>JAWODE010000587.1:0-3540 GCA_046483455.1 Candidatus Hydrogenedentota bacterium
GCCACAGAATTGGGACTTCGCTCTGTTATCCGGATTTTTCTGTCTTCATCGGACGTATCGCTCGCGAGAACGATACGGCCGAAGTTCAGGTTGCCATCCTCCTCTTGCATCACCGCGCACAATCGAAAAGCCGCTATCTCGCAGTCAGGCAATGGAATCTCAATCGTTTGCGCAGCCTTAGCCGTGGATTGGAGATGAAATTTTTTGTAAAGCCGTTCTTCGGGTTCTGCTCGCCCTTCCGAAAGCCACGTGGTTAATTCCGCGTCACAGTTTGAATGGTACTCGAGCCGGAGAACGGAGTGCCTGGGCGGTACAGCAAACGACGGCATTTCCAGGAAGAATGGTCCCCCTTCTTTGTGCGCTACTTTCTGGGACACCTGGGCAGCATTGAGTATTTCAGTAGTTGCATTCTCCTTTGATACGGCGCTATTTCGGACTGAAGAAGCCTTGGTAGAGGGCAGCTCCGAGGATTTCGGCGCGGTCTGCATGTACACCGTTGTTGTCGGAGGAAACAGTTCGTCGCTCGGCGGCATTGTTCCGAGAACATATTCGTCCGCCAGCCAGAAGCTTCGTTTTAGAAGAAAGGCACTTCGTAAATTGTTAATCACCGGGGGCCGAATTGGCAGCGATATCCTTTCATACACATGGGGCCCGGCTATGACCTTATAGGCGTCGGCGACGCATAACGGATCATAGCCGTTTATTGCCGGAGAAAGCTCTAACACGTGCGTGTTGGGAGCGTTTTCCAGACCTCGTTTATTATCCGCCCAGAACTGCCTTGTGCGGTGAAGGTGCTGTACATCCTCGCTAAACCCCCGCCATTCAAGCAAGTAGGGGACATAGCGCCAATTCCAGCTTACGAGTTCGCAGAAGACAACGATGGCGAGCAGTCCCGCGATAACGCCTCGATGCCACAAAAATCTTCCCCATCCCGTTCGCCATGCCATATTTCGTTTGCCGGTCAACTTTCCTGCCAAACCGGTCAGCAGGACAACAATGAGCAACAACAAAGGGAAGAAAACAACTTCATTGCCGATATGAAGAAAATCATGTGGATGTACCATTTGGTAAAGCCAGACGAGGCCTGCTCCTCCCACCACGACGAGAAAAATCGAATACGTCAGACTGCCTTGCCGCTGTTCCCACCTCACGGCTATGGCATCCGCCCCAAACCCGGCCAACATAGCCAGCGGGAAACAGGACCACATCATCGCACGGCCTAGACTACCAAAGGAGAAAGGAGCCAACCCGAGGCAGATTCGCGAAAAGGGAAGCGGAGGCCCCATCGAACAGTCCAAAAAGAACAGAAAGAGCACCCCGAATTTGAGCACGTGACGTTTCCGGGGGTGATGAAGGGCTGCCAGCGCCAGGAGCGTCGTGCCCAAGCCCGCGAGTTTATAATGCGAGAAGTGGTTTTTTTCGGCCGTAAAGAGAACGAAAATCTTCGATAGCCAGGTCAAACCCTCGGTCGAGCGTAGAAATGTCAACGGCATGCCAGAAGGATGTGGCTGCTCCCCGCGCCCGCTGAATTGGGCAAACTCCGCGCCCGGTAAGAAGAGTCCCGCCGCTACGAGTACTGCCACCGTAACGATTATAACTCCCGTAAGGCCGTCAAGAAGGAGAAGAGACCCGAGTGCTTTTTTGGACTTAACGGTCTGTCTGTCCAGCAGACCCGCCCGCTCCAAAAGCGCGTACAGCGCAACAGTCAAAACCAGATAAATGCCCATTTGGGAGACTTTGGAGAGCAACCCTAGTCCAAGCACCAACCCTGTCGCCACCGCATACCAGATACGCGCGGACCGCGTGCGCGCTCTCAAAGATTTGCTCAGCAATAATAGGGCTAATGGCGCCCACGCTATGGTCGTCAGGTATACGTTGGCCAGGGTGCGTCGGACGACGCCCGCGCTAAAAAGGAACGAAAAAACGCACACGAGAGAGGCGCCGTAGCTCAACCCATGCTCGCGGGCGAGAAGGTATGTGCTGTAACCGGCCAGAAGTACGTGAAAAGCAAGCATGGCAACAAGGGTTGCATGTGACCGGAAAGGAGTGGGATTAAACGTCAAAATGCTTCTTATCAGATTGGGGGGATAGAAAGCCATTGCCTGAGGATTGGCGGCAAAGGGCATCCCACAAAACGTCAGGGGGTTCCAGAGAGGAAACTCTCCGTGGTCGTGGAGAGATACGTCCATGTAATAGGCGTTAGGAAGGTAGTACACCCAATGGTCTTGCATCCCTGCTGCATTGGGAAGATCGTCCCAGGAACTGACTCGCCAAGGAATCGAATAGATGAGACCACAGGTCCCCAGTAGGATTAGAAGAGTCGCTGCGGCGAGCATGCTCCTGCGATGGGCATTCATAAAACGACGACACCATGATAATTCTGCACAGCGCATAGCTGTAGTTAGTCTAATTCCCCAAGATATTCCCGGCTTTTTCCGTATAGGCATGTATAAAGATACTGTCTTGAGGGACCCCTCTATATTGCTGAATAGGACACAAAAACACAATCAAGAATCCGCACGTAAAGATTCTTGGTCCGTTTATGGGATTTACGCCGCATCCATTCTCGGTTTGCTGAAAACGTAGTTGCCCGGCCTTGTGCGCGAGTACTATGATGCGGCGCGGAGAAACGTCGAGAAACTATTAAGGATGAGTAAAGGATCAGGAATGAGCGAGGGCGCTGGGTCTAAGTCTTCCACCGTTGACGTTGCAGGCGTGGCGGTTTGGTCGATTGCGCTCGTCGGACCGATGGCGTACCGGGAGGTCCTGGGCGGGCAGACCGCCCCATACTGGTGCGGAACACAAAGCGGTACGTGGGCGATTGTAGCTGGTTCTGCCGCGGGCGCGGCTGTTTTTGTGTTTGTAGCGGGACTTGCGGTGCGATGGGCCATCGCGCGGTTGACGGGACCCGGATGTCCCGCGCCGCTTGCGGCCTTGTTCGGGTTCACGGCACTTTGGGCGGTGTTGATGTTTCTTGTGGCAGACACACCCGTCCTTTTAGAGATGCCTACGGTTGCCTCTCCAGTGGTGCTTGCGGCAGCTGGTATTCTGCTGCGTTTGCTGTTCGGTATGCCCTATGGAGTGAGCGGGTCCGTGGCAGTTGCAGCGTTGGCCTCAGGTGTCGGCGCCCATGAAGCCGCGGCGCGTTTCTTTCTGCTGGAAGAAAGCCGGGCCGATGTGGCATTTGCTGTCTCGCTGGCGTGGATGGTCTTCGTAGGCATTGCGGGACTGCTGATCATGGCCTTCCCGAAAGAGGGACACCGCTGGTACCGCGGCGGGGTCGTCGTTGTACTTGCTTGTGGACTGCCTTCAGGTTTTGCGCTTCTTCCCCTCCTTTACGCCGGGGAAAACGGAAATGCCGACAATGTGCTGTTGATCACGATCGACGCGCTCCGGGCCGATTATTCCTCGGTCTACGACAGCGAGAATCCTACCCCGAATATCGACGCCGTTGCCGAGCGTGGGGTCGTATTCGAGCGTGCGTATGTGACGGCTCCGTGGACGCTCCCTTCCGTGTACAGCATGTGTGCTTCCGATTAT
>JAWODE010000634.1:0-2919 GCA_046483455.1 Candidatus Hydrogenedentota bacterium
CCAGCGAGCGGTAGAACGCCTGCCAGCGATAGGCATCGTCCATAGCGACCTTGGCGCCATCGGGGACGGGCGTCCAGGTTTTCGGCGCCGAGGCGCGTTCCTCGGTCCCCGGGGGTGCGCCCCATCGCAATTCCGGCGGATGGTTCGGGTCGAACGACAGGTCATAAATCCGCTCCTCGATATCGAGAAGCGTCAAAGGGACCTTTTCGCCTTTCGAGTTCGTGTATTCCATGCTGTGCTCCGCGAAGATGCGGTTTTTTTCGGCGATAAGAGCTTCCGCGAGGTCGGATTGGTTTTCGATATTGTACTCCTCCAATCCCTCGAGGTCCACGAACGACGGAACGAGACCGTAAAGGCGGATGGCGTACTCGAGCCAGTCCGCCAGGTAAAAGTACTTATTTCGGCGGTCCACGTCAGACGAGGGGGAGCTCCACGTTTCCCAGCGGCCGAAGGCCTGGAAAATGTTCTCGTCATCGCGCTCCTCGGGGTAGGTGATCCAGCCGTTTTCCTGTACATCGCGCCACGCATCCTGCACGAATTGTTCGCGGAGAATGTACATATCGAGGAGCTCGTCGGCGTACGCTTCCATGAATTTGAGGGGGGCAATCGAGTCCACCGTTTTCATGCGCAGCCGGATGAAATCGTGAAAACTCTTCGGCTTCAGCTCGCCTGCGGTGATGTACTGTTTGGTGTACATCTCGTGCATGATTTCGTACTGCTCGGTCGAGAAGCCGAATTTTTTCATTTCCTCGTCGGTACGCCGGCGAACGTTGATCACGCGGCCCCGGCTGTTGGTTTCCGCGATGGGATACCGCAAGACGCGCATTCCCTGGAAACACCCGTTCCATTCATTGTTTGGGTCGGTGCCGCGCGGCGTGATTCCCGTTACCGTGTTCATGCCGTTGTAGGTAAAGATGTCGCGGGTGCGAGCGGTGCCGCAGTTCAGAAAATGCAGCTCCCCGTATTCACTGATATGTCCCAGAAGGAGGCAGTGTCCGTCGACGTAATTGATGCAGCCGGGCAAGAGATATTTGCGGTTCAGCGCGACGGGGACCGTGTCCGAGAGCTCGGCGTTTTTGCCGTTGATGTTCACTCGGTAATTGCCCGAGATGAACCAGCCCACGGCATGCTCGAAGAATGTACTCAGAGAACGGTACTTGAAGCTGTTGACGCTTCCTACGGGGATGTTGAAAGGCGAGGTGCGGACATCGCCCTTGCTCGGCGTCACAACGGCCGACATCCAGGGGAGGGCGCGCCGATAGGCGTAATAGGCCGGCATGAAGGCGGTAAATTTGCCGCAGTCCATCATGTGGTGCATGCTGCGGATCACCTTGCGGGGCAATTGCGGATTCGCGCCCTCGCCGGCAAACTCCGGGTTCTCGAGCAAGTTCATCTCGGGGTCGGTGAGGATGCGTTCCAGCTTGGCCGTGCGCTGCTCGACCGTTCCTTTGGTCTTCATCAAATAGATATGCTCGACCCACTTGGCGTAATGGCGCGTTTCCGCGGGGGTCCATTGCCGGCGGATCGACCATGCGCCGGACGTCGAGTGTATGCTTGGTGGATTGGGGTCCTCTCCCACCGCCGCGAACGCCACACAGCCCGTGAAGACCAACAACACAGCGATGCGCGAAGCGCTGCCGTTTACCATGAAATTCCCTTATTTACGCACTGCGCGGTGTTTGGGCGAAGCAAGTCGCTTCTGCTTTGAATCCGTGCCCGCGCGCGTGAACACATTTTATAATCCGTTATTGGATCCGTTATTGGAAACGTCACTATCGTTGCGTTTTATTTGACCAGATTTCGGCGCCGAAAGGCAAATTGTCAGGGCACTCGCCGGGTGGCGCTGAGCAGCGCTCGGTTCGCCCGGATTTTTCCGATCACACTACTTCAATCGTCGAGGGAGGCTTGGTGGCAATGTTGTATGTCACGCTCACGACGCCGGGGACGTTTTCGACGATCTCGCGGGACAGGGTTTCCAGAGTTTCAAAGGGGAGGCGGGTAGGAGACGCGGTTCGGGCGTCAACGCTTTCCCAGCAGCGCACTTCGATCTGCAGGCCAAAATCGCGTTGGCCGTCGCGCATCCCGGTGACCCGGTCTTCATGAAGGATCGCCATGTATTGAAACGCTCCGCTATCTTTTAACAACCGTTCGACGATGGCGTTGGCTTTACGGACCGTCGCAACGCGTTCGGGGGAGACCTCCCCGATAACGCGCGCGGCAAGTGCCGGTCCGGGGAACGGAATGCGCTCGAAGAGTTCCGCGGGAAGGCCAAGGGCCTTGCCCACCTTCCTGACACCATCTTTCCGCAACGCAATGAGGGGCTCCAGGATGCGGTACCCGAATGCCTCTTCTGGTCGGATGCCGAGCTGTTCAAAAACGTTATGTTGCCGCTTGATTCCTGCGACGGTCTCGTCGACATCGGTCAGAATCGTGCCTTGGAGAAGGCAATTCGCATCGCTGTTCCGGACAATCTTGCCGAACACGTCTTTGTAGAATGTCTGGGTGATGGCTTCGCGTTTTTCTTCGGGGTCGGCAATGCCCCGCAGGGCCGCGAAGAATTGGTCACGGGCATCGAGCACTTCGACCGGGACGCCGAGTTTCTCGAAAAAGCCCACCACTTGCTCGGATTCTCCCTCGCGCATGAGGCCGTTTTCGACAAACACCGTTCGGAGGCGCTCCCCGAGGGCGCGGTGGCCTAACATCGTTACGGTTGACGAATCCACGCCTCCCGAGAGTGCGTTAATGGCCGTACCTTCGCCCACCGCGGCGCGAATCTCGGCTACTTTTTCGTCGATAAACTGGTCTGTTTGAAGTTCTTCTGCCCTGATTTCCTTCATCATTTGTAATGGACTCCCCTTTGAAACCCTGGCCCTGGTTTTTCTTCCGCCCTTGATAGTATCGGTGGCCGCAGCCGCGGCC
>JAWODE010000078.1:0-3863 GCA_046483455.1 Candidatus Hydrogenedentota bacterium
CATCTGCACCATTCAACGCACGTGGGAAAATGGGGATGAAGTGAAACTGTCCTTTCCGATGAAACTTCGCTTGGTGAAAGGACGCCGTTCGCAGGTCGGGCGGGTGGCCGTTATGCATGGACCGCTCATATTCGGTCTAAGCAAACAACACAATGAGGGCTTGGAAGACATTCAGCCCCGTCTGTTGACCATAAATGTAGACACGCTCGAAGGCCCCATTCCCGACAATTCGGTGCATCCCGGCGGGCTGGCCTGCACGATAGAGGCATGGGACCCCGGACAATGGTACCCCGGGCCAACATCGCGCAAGCTGACCTTGACCGAGTTCCCGGACCCGGGCGTCCAGGCGGGCTATTTCGTCGCGCCAAATCCCGAAAACAATCGCTTTGTACACGACGAGCTGTTTGCCACGGAAAAATAGGCCTTGGCTTTAAACGCTTGGGAGAACCCGCTGCAGAACCCGTTGCAAAAATTGACGCCTTTGGGCCTCAAATGCTAGACTTTGTTATACGCTTTTTGGCGCAAAAATGATGAGTTTGCCCGCGCTAGACGGGGAGTTAGCGGTGTCCTGTACTCGCAATCCGCTTTAGCGAGGTCGAATTCCCACCCGAGGGCGTCTTACTCTTTGGTCAGGCGCGGGGTACGTGACGTTGACGGCTGGGTCCTACTCAACGGAAAACCGCTGAACCCGGTCAGGTCCTGACGGAAGCAGCCGCAGGCGGTCTTTTCCGTGTGCTGTAGGGACGCCTGGCCCGAGTTGACGGCCCCGAGGCCGCTCTGGGTAAGCGCTCGACGGTGGGTGCGCGGGCTATTTTGTATATTTTCCCGGTCCAATCGAGGGGGTAATGAAGCACCGCTGCAATGCGGCATGTGCGAGGGTGTAATGGCAGACGAGCATTATCAAGTGTTGGCGCGTACATGGCGGCCCCAGGCATTCGATGAGGTTGTAGGTCAGCAACACATCACACGAACCCTTCAAAACGCTATCGAGAACCACCGCATCGGACACGCCTACCTGTTTATCGGGTCGCGCGGCATCGGCAAAACAACCACGGCCCGCATTCTCGCCAAAGCGCTTAACTGCCTGTCGGTCGATAGCCCCACCCCTACGCCTTGTGGGAAATGCGAAAACTGTACATCGATTGCGGCGGGCCGCAACATCGATGTGCTTGAGATCGACGGCGCGTCGAACAACAGCGTCGAGGATGTCCGCCAGATTCGCGATAACGTGCGTCTGGTTCCCTCGAACTCGCGGTACAAAATCTACGTGATCGACGAGGTGCACCAACTGAGTTCCTCGGCGTTCAACGCGCTCTTGAAAACCCTTGAGGAACCCCCCGAACACGCCGTCTTCATTCTCGCGACCACCGAAGCCCACAAAGTGCCGGCCACAATCATCTCGCGCTGCCAGCGCTACGATTTCCGGCGTGTGGGGCACGAGGATATCTGCACACTCTTGCGCCAAATCCTGAAAAAGGAGGAAGTAACGTGCTCGGAGGAGGCGCTGGTGGCCATTGCGCGCGCGGCCGATGGTGGCGTGCGCGATGCCGAAAGCATCCTCGAGCAACTTATCTCGTACTGCGGCAAGGAGATCACATTTAAGGACGTGTTCGAGGTCCTGGGACTCGTCGATTGGGGGCTGCTCAACGAATTGTGCGATGCCCTCCTCGAACAGGATATCGCGACGCAACTGCGGATTGTCGAGGATATCGTAGCCAGCGGAAAAGACCTATCCCAATTTGTCCAGGACATCATTCAGTATTTTCGCAATCTGCTGGTGTGCAAGACGGCCGACGCGAAAACGTTGTTGGCGTTGCCCGAGCATGAACTTGCGCCCATGCAGGAGCGTGCCCAACGATTCTCTTTGACCCGCCTTATTCAGTTGATCGAACAGTTCGCGGAACTCTCGAAGAATTTTGACTCGCAACTCGCGCAGCGAATCGCCTTGGAAACCCTCCTCATTCGTTCCTCGAAAATTGCTGTCGAGATGTCCGTTGACACCGTGCTCGAGAAGCTTGCGCAGTTGGGCGCCGGCGACATGGGTCAGAATGCGGCATTGGCGGCTGCCCCCCCCCAAAAACGTGCCCAGCAAAAAACGGGGTCATCCAGCCCCCCTAGGCAAGCGCCGGGGCCTCGAAAGGCGCCGGCGCAGTCCTCGGGCTCTGATCACCCCCCTGAACCAGGCCGGGTGACGGTCACCGGAGACAACCTCCCGGAGCTGTGGAAACGCATTGCGGAAAGGGCGAGTGACGAGAACCTCAACATTGGACTCTCGCTGAGCCAGGCGCAACCGGCAGCCATTGAAAACAGTACCGTCATACTCGAATTCCCCCATGAGCATCGCAATGCGCGCGAATCCCTCGAGCGCTCCGAGAACCGTGGTATCGTCGAGAAGATTTTGCAAGCAGCCACCCATAATGTGACGACCTACCAGACGATTCTTAAAACCAGTGCCGCCACTCCACCCACCCGTTCGGACGCCGAAACGAAGCCTCCTTCCCCCGTGGGAGCCGGCGTGAGCCCGGAATTGGTCAACAAAGCCCTCGAAAACCCTCATATCGCCAAGGTTGTCGATGTCTTCAAAGGCCGTATCATTGATGTAAAGCACCACATCAAGGAAGACTCGAAACCCGTCCCATAGGATGACCTTCGAGTCCCCTCTGCCAGTCCCCTGAAAAGGCTGCCCCGAGGCCTTCTGTGCTAAAATTCCCCAATGGGGGAAGCAACCGGTAGGGGGAACGTGTATTCGGAGGACGCACATGGATAATCACTGGTCCAACAAGGTGGACGATTTAGGCGAAACCCCCACGTCGCGCGCGTTGCGCTCCGGCCATGCCCGCGTCGTGAGCCTGGTGATGACGATCGCCGAAGAGCCACAAAGAATCGAACGCGATGTGCCGGAGTTAATTCAATTCGCGCGCAACTCGCAAGTGCGGGAGGTCAGGGAATGTATGGAACGCGGTCATGATTTCGAGGTGGTCGACAACCATGGGCTTACAGCGATGCATTGGGCCGCCATTACTGGATGCCTGGATCTGGCGAAGCTGCTCGTCAATCGCGGCGCACTCGTGAACCCGCGCGATACGCGCCTCACCGATTTAACCCCCCTCAATATCGCCCGCCTCATGGGCTACGACGAAGTGTCGCGCTTTCTCGTGCAGCACGGCGGGTTGGAATAACCCGCAAAACAACCTTGCCCGGTCTATGGCATGTCGAGAAAGGCCACGCGCGTTTCATTGGTGTTGTTCGGACGCGCCGCCTCGAAATAGACGTGAACTTTGTCCTTGACGGACAGCCAATGGGAATAGCGCCACGTGTGATATTGGCCCGGCGTGGTGCTCTTAAGCAAGGGCTCATCCGGCGTTAGGTCGATGAAGTCTTCAAGGTCGGGAGAGTACGCCAGCCCCGTGGCGATGTTGTACGACGGATCCCGCCATGAAATGTGCGAGCCCTCGTACACCACCAGATATCCCACCGCGAGAGGCATGAGGCAGGCGGGACGCGTGTAGCAATTGTGCCAGCCCGCGTTTTCGAGGATGGGATTCTCGCCCATGAATTCCCAGTGCTCGCCATCTTTGCTGGCCAGGTGATAGGCCCGCTCGACCTGGTCGTAGCCGATCACGACCATGTGCCACACACCGTTGGCGTGCATCACGAAGGGGTCTTTGAACCCCGCCCCACTAATGAAGCCTTCTTCCCCCGGCGTCGCCTCGAGAACGGTCGTGCGCGTGGACACGTCAAATTGCGCGGGGTCTGCTACGTCATCGAGTTTGAAGATGCCCCAGCCGGGTCCCAGGTTCGCGCACCCGTAGAGCCGGAAGTTGCCCGATGCCGGGTCCTGAACGAGCGCCGGCCGCTCGAAT
>JAWODE010000088.1:0-10307 GCA_046483455.1 Candidatus Hydrogenedentota bacterium
AGTATTTTCGAGGTAGGAAAACACGGACAAACACGGACGCACACGGGGCGGCCCTGATCATTTCACCTGAGCCCTTCGGCTCTCTTATACACCATGAACATGCCACCAACCATGCTCCGGCAACGGAGGACGGGGATTCCTGCCCGTCGTTAAGACCACTGCGGACGGGTACGTCCGCGCTCCTTGTCATAGTGACCGACGAGGGCGCCGGTCCCACACCGGAGCAATTTTCGAGCCTGAGCCAAGTTTGCTATGCAAACCCTTAGCTCAGTCCCTGTTTTTCGCCTCAGCGAGGCTACCCTTCAGCGAATACGGTCATCTTGGCAATGGCAAAAGCCAGAACGAGCGCCACGAGAATCAAAGCCGCTTGGGAAGCGCGTCTTGCCCATGGAAACGATTCTTCGGGAACCTCTTCCGCGGGAGTTTCAACCGGCGGCGGCTGCTCAAGCGCGAAAAGGGCTTCAGGGGGAATATATTCGGGTTCCGGCGATTCCGCGGCCGCTCCGGCTTGCCGCGCCCGTTTGGCCAACTCCACCTCGCGCGTGTCTACAAAAGCCGTCTGCCCATCCGCCAGCGTAACTTTTGTAAATCCTCGAGCGGCCCAGCCCTCCTCGATACGGCGCTCGCGCATGGCCTCGCTCTCGAGTAGGGGACCGGACTCGAGCATGTCGTCGCGTATGGTTATGACGTGTTTGGTATCCCAGGGGGCATCGATTTCGACCAGATATCCTCCCGGGCGCACCTCGCGAATCCACCCGAACCGCTGGCGTTTCTCGATGGGCCCATCGCCCTTCTCGATAAACTCGTACGTCTTGTCGGGCTCGAACTCGAAGTCGGCTGCCGCGCTCATGGGTATCAGAAGCAGGATAATGACCATGGACTAAGTATAGAATGGCGGGATTTACTTGACAAGCCTGCTGTGTCTGCCCGATGCTTGTGCGATGGTGTTTGAGTGTTATTACGGCAGGCCGCCGCTGGGTTGATTGATCAGGAAGGGAGAAAGCTAACGTGCCGTTGACGTGGCTGGGCCCGTGGATACTGCCGATAACGGCTCTTGTGGCGATGGCCGGAGCCGCGATTGTGTTTTGGCTCGCTTGGCGCATCCGTGAAGAAACCGACCCGTCGATACCGCGGGTAAGAAATGACAACAGCCTCGAGTTCGAATGCAGCGAGTGTCAGCAAATGCTCGTAATTCCCTCGCGGGAGCTTACGCCCCTGACAGGAGCGGAAATGGGCCTCGTGGTCGGGTCGCGCCCGCAGCTTGTGGGCAGAAAACTGGCCGAGTACGTCTGCCCGCATTGCGAAGCCAGTCATTGCTTTGCCATTGACAGAAAACCGCCCGTCTGGGTGGGTGTTAATCTGTATGCGCCGCAGTCAAAAAGCAACCGCTGTCAGGAGTGCCGGAGACGCTTGCGTATACCGGGCTGGATTGCGGATCCCGAGAAGGATTATGTTAAAAATGCGCCGGACGTGCAGCCTGACTATGGACTGGTATGCGCCCGATGCGGCGCGGTCTGCTGCGTGGCGTGTGTGGCCCAGTATTCCCGGCAGGATGTACGGGCGGAGGGCGCGCGGTGTCCCCGTTGCGGGCGCAGTCCCGTCGACCGGATTTTTCGCCCGTGAGGCGCCGTACTCGGGGCAGCAACGGAACTTCCCCGGGCCACGTGGTATCAATGTATGATGGGCTAAAGGAATGAATCCACTTTTTGCAGGGACAAACCATGAGTAATCCGCTACGACCCTCCACAAAACTAGGCCTTTTTCGGGCGTTGTGTGTATGCGTGCTTGTAAGTCTCCTTGTGCTGCAAGGCGCAACTCATGCGGCTTCCCGATACGGCGGCGCCAGCCGCCGGGATGACCGCCTTCGCGATAACGGGGATGCGGATACACCGAGTCGTGGTTCGATTGGTGCCGACTCGTCCCCTGAGAGTGCCAAGGAGACGGTACGGCTGGGGATGCTTGTGCGTGAATTGGCGCAAGAAGACGTGCTTGGGCTGGTCCTGATGAATGGGATGGAGGACATTCCGGTCGAGGAGTCTTCGGTGCGCCGCGGATCCACCGGAAAGGTAACCGAGAAGCTTGTAGAAGCCCTCGAGTGCCAGGTGCAGAAAACGGAATTCTATCGCTTTTTTTACCCGCAGGGATTTGAGGCGCTTACACAGATTCAACTGTCCTCTCTGAACCCCGTCTATGACGATATAGAAGCGGAAATCGTCTTTGGCGCCAATCTCCCACTTTACATGGTATTTACGTGGCTCAGCCAAGCAACGGGAAAGACCATCATTGCGGATAATCTCGCCGCGGCGGCGGTGACGGGCGAGTTGTCTCTTGGCAAGGTCCCCTTGCGGACGGGTCTCGAGGCGATCTTGAAGTCCGCCCGTGCCATCGGCGTAGGAGTGGACAGTACCCCCAATTACGTGTTCTTTTTCCATCCCGGACGGAATCCCTACGGGACCAAGCGGTCGCTACTGATAAATAACGAAGGGCTTTCTGCTGAACAAAGGGCGCTGCTCGAGCAGACCGTAAATGTTGTGCTGCCCAAAACGTCCGGGACCCGAGGGCCGGTGCCGTTTCAGGCGGGAGCCCAACCCTTTTCGAAAGTGGTACAGTCTCTCTCGCGTCAAGTGGGAGTACCCATTGCCATAGATAAGGCCTTGGCCGATTTGCCCGTGAACCCGGCCGCCTTCACCGATGTGCCCCTTAGGACGGTGCTCGATTTGCTTATTCGGCAGTGGATTTACCCCGATATCGGATACGAAATCCAGAAAAATCGTATTGTTATCCGGCGTTTGATCGCTCCCCTAGCAGGCCAAGCGGGAGATGCCGACATGAAAAGGGCAGTGCTTGACGGTAAACAGACATCCACGGAAGAACCGGAAAATGATGCCGAAAAGCCGGACAGGGATACGGAAGAAGCGCCAATTAGCGCCGATGCCGCCAAAAGCGGTACGCCTGCCGGGCCAACAAAGGAGAAAGTGCCGCCCAATCCTCCCTCGCCAGAAATCTCCACGGAGGCTGCGGCTGAAGCCCCAACCGCTCCGGCGGAATCAGAGGCGCCGACGGTCCCTCCTCCTCCAAAAACCCCCGTTGAACCTGCTGTCGAGGATAGAGCCGCGGCAGCGGACGAATCCGAGCCGCCCGCCGAAGTCCAGACCGAGGAAATAGAGGCGCTTGCAAAGCAGTTGGCCGAGGAACGCGCCGCCGCCGAGGCGGCGGCACAACAGGCGGCCCAATTGAAAGCGGAGGCGGAAGAAGCACTGAAGCGTCTGGCTGAAGAGCGGAAAGCTGCTGAAAAGGCTATCAGAAAGGCTCAGGAACTCAAGGAGGCAGAAGAAAAGAAAGCCGCTGAGCAAAAGGCCGCCGCCAAGAAGGCCGCCCAGGAGGAAGCCGCGAAGAAGGCTGCCGAGCAAAAGGCCGCCGCCGAGAAAGCCGCTCAGGAAGAAGCGGCCAACAAGGCCCCCGAGGAAAAGGCTGCCGACGAGAAGGCGGCACAAGAGGAGGCCGCGAAGAAAGCTGCTGAGCAAAAGGCCGCCGACGAGAAGGCCGCCCAGGAAGAGGCCGCGAAGAAGGCCGCTGAGCAAAAAGCCGCCGCCGAGAAGGCCGCCCAGGAGGAGGCCGCGAAGAAAGCTGCCGAGGAAAAGGCCGCCGCCGAGAAGGCGGCGCAAGAGGAGGCCGAGAAGAAAGCCGCTCAGCAAAAGGCCGCCGCCGAGAAGGTCGCCCAGGAAGAGGCCGCCAAGAAGGCTGCCGACGAGAAAGCCGCTCAGGAAGAAGCGACCAAGAAGGCTACCGAGGAAAAGGCCGCCGCCGAGAAGGCGGCACAAGAGGAGGCCGAGAAGAAAGCCGCTCAGCAAAAGGCCGCCGACGAAAAGGCTGCCCAGGAAGAAGCCGCCAAGAAGGCTGCCGAGCAAAAGGCCGACGACGAGAAAGCCGCCCAGGAGGAGGCCGCGAAGAAGGCCGCTGAGCAAAAAGCAGCGGCTGAGAAACAAGCCAAGGAAGCCACAACCCTGAAAACGCAACTCGAAGCTCTCAAGGCGCAGTTTCAAGAGTCCGCTAAGCCCGAGGTTGTCCAAGCATATCAGGAGGGTATCAAGAAAGTTGCCCAATCGGGCGTTGTGGACAAGGCAAAAAAGGTAGGCGATCAAGCACCCTTGTTTGAGCTTCCCACTGCGAAGGGTGAACCGCTTAAACTCGACGACCAACTGAAGCAAGGACCCGTGGTGCTGGTGTGGTATCGCGGCGGCTGGTGCCCTTACTGCAACCTTCACCTCAAAGCCATCCAGAAAGCCCTTTCGCAAATTACCGAACAGGGCGCCCGCGTCCTGGCAATAAGCCCGCAGAAGCCGGACCACGCTGCAAAGACGATGGAGGAAAACAAATTGGAATTCCAGTTGCTTGCAGACACCGGCAACAAGACCGCGAAAGAGTATGGGATAGCGCACATGGTGCCGGATGTTGCGGCGGCCCACCTCACCCAAGAGGTAGATTTCAATGCCTATAATGGAGACACCTCGAACGAACTGCCCTTGGCGGCCACCTATATTGTGGATGAGGGCGGAATCATCCGTTACGCTTTTGTCAATGCCGATTACCGTCTGCGAGCCGAACCTTCGGATATTGTGGCGGCCCTGAAGAAGCTGAACGAAAAAGCAAACTGATTACAGCGAAACATGCGCCGCCCGGCTCACCCGCAGACCATGAACATGCCGCCAACCACACTCCGGCAACGGAGGACGGGCTTTCCAGCCCGTCCTTAAGATCAGCGCGGACGGACACGTCCGCGCTCCGTGTGAAAATGACCGGCGAGGGCGCCGGTCCCACACCCGAAGCGGAACCTCCCATCATGACCTGGAACCTCATGCCACCTAGAAAATGTCCCTTTTTCGTTAGGCATACTCACTCCTTATCGGTGTCGCTGGCGGTAGAGCTGCCAGGGGACGTAGGTAAACGGCAACGCGGACAGCAGCGCGAACGTTACTATCGGGATTCCAATTTCCATGGGTGAGTCAAAACCCCCTGTTCCGATAAAGAGCAAACTCGCCGCTAGTGCGACCGCAGCCGCTGCTTTGAGTATTGTGCGAGGGACTATAAGGCCGACACGCATGCACTGGCGAGCGGAAATCACTTGTAGAGAAAATACGATCAACGCAAACAAAAGGAACCACATACCGTGCAAGCCATACGAGGGCCGAGCCGCAGTGGATAATCGAATCCACCAGGCCCCGAGAAGGAGAAACATGCTCAGGCCCGGCGATGAAAGGCAGCACCAGAGAATCAGGGCATATACTATAATCATCCACGGCCATGTGTGTCCCGACCACAAAGCCTCTGCCTTCAGCATGGTGCCCGTAGGTCTGGAATCGTCTCGGTCGTTGTTTGTGTTCTCCGCCGTAACCGTTGAAGAAGACTCAGATGTGGCTTCCGTTGCGGTCTGCTCAGGTGCCGAGTACACCCGAACCCGATAAACGCCCTCGACGGCCGCAGCAATCAGCATCAACACGCAAGCCACCCGCCCAAGGGCCAAGAGCCGGAACTTGGCCAGACGAAACGTGCCCACCGGCCGCAAGAAGAAGAAGACGCGCTGGCTGCGTTCCGGCGTGGACGTTCTGCTGCCTGCGAATATGGCGACTAGGAGTAGCCAATCCAGACCAGCGAAACGATGTATCTCCAGGGATTTCAGGAAATGTGGCGAGGTTGGCTTTACCGGGTTACCGCTCAGCCATAATACGAGCTCCATCAAACCGAATACTGCGAGGCTCCCCAAAAGCAACGGCCGGTAGTAGCGAAGTTCGAGCCACACCTGTGCGCGAAGGAAAGAGCCGAATGGCCGTCTTCCGACAGGAGGCTCAACGGCGGGCAGCGACAAGGATAAGTTTAGGCCGAACCCATGGTCACCACGAAACAAAACGAAAACTCCCCACAAGGCGAAGTAGCCCCCCACGGCGACGCATGCTGCGATGGCCCACCAAACGTCGGCCGGGTAAAGAAACAAGTTGTAGGCAGCCACGACCACACTTATCGCAACCGTTGGGACCAACAGGACGAACAAATACCTGATGCGGCTGGCCCATACCAGGATGTGCAGAAGCACGAACATGAGAAGAGTGAAAGCAAGATACCGCGACGAAATGCTCAGCGACTCGTCGATTACCGCCGTAATGCCGAAGGGCGCAACAAACAGCATGACCCACGCGAGCGCAGACGTGTAGTGGATAAACACCATGCGCGCTGAAGCCACCGGCAACCGTATGATATGACTCTGAAAGGGCCAACTTCGCGACCGCGCTTCATTTGGCTGCCCATTGATGAGCAATAGTCCAAGGACAAGCCAAATCATGCCCATGAAGTACCATACGGAAAGCATATAGAGACCAAATCCTGCCGGAATCAGCGACAGTGCCAGGAAAAGCAGCCACGACAAGGCGCACGCCATTGCGGCAAGCATCCCCCGCGTCCGGAAATGCTCCCACAGCAGCGCCCGCGTTGGGCTCCAGCGGCGGGGGCGATTTCGTGTTGTATCATCTGCTCGCATGATGACTATCCTTTCCCGGTAGCGATTCGAGAAAAACGGGGACTGCCCTGTCCCCGTTTTTCGCATCTCCGGCAACCGCCGAAAACCCGGCGAAAACCGCTCCGGACCATGCATGTCAATGCTCTGAATTGGAGACCTACCGGTCGTCGGAGTGGTCTGGTCAGGCGACCACAGCGAACGCATGATCCTCCCCTCCGCTGTGGCGTGGTCTCATGACCGCGCCACTCTTGCGACCGTAAGGTCTCCATTCCGGATCAACAACCGAACGGCAACCATGAGCAGGATGCTCATGCCACCTCGAAGACAAATCGCTTCTCCGGTGCATCCCTATCCCTCCCTCAGGGCGATACGGCGGGCGCCGACGCGCGCGACGAAGATGTCTTCGAGGGAGGGCGTTTCTTCGAGGACGATCTCGGCGCCTACGTCGCGGATGGCCTCACGCATGCGGTCGAGTTCGCCGTCGCAGAGGACGCTCCATTCGCGGCCGCTACCTTCGCAGGCCAGCGCCTCGGGAAACGCGGGCCGTTCCTCGACGGGTTCCGGAAACCGGATGATGAGACGGTGGTGCGATGCCTTGATATCCTCCATGCCGCCCTGGAACGCAAGCCGGCCTTGGTGAATCATGGCAACTTCGTCGGCGACGCGTTCGACTTCGTCCAACAGGTGCGACGAGAACACCACGGTGCGGCCTTCGTCGGCGACGGTGCGGATGATGGCGGCGAGGATATCGCGCCGCACAACGGCGTCCAGACCCGACGACGGTTCGTCGAGCAACAGCAGCGGCGGCCGGTACGCGAGCGCGATGAGGAGTCCCGCCTGGGCGCGTTGCCCGCGGCTGAGTTCCTTGATGCGCGCGCGGGGGTCGAGGCCGAAGGTTTCGCGCAACTTCTCCGCATAGTTTTCATCCCACTCGGGGTAGAACGCCTGGGTGTAGCGCATGAGTTCGTACACGCGCATCCAGTCGGGGATGTCGCGGTCTTCGGAGAGGTACCCGATCTTCGACAACACGCCCACGGGGTCTTTGACGGGGTCGAGCCCGAACACCCGCACCGACCCCGTCTGAGCTTTAAGCAGTCCCAGCAGGTGGTGGATAAGGGTGGTCTTCCCCGCGCCGTTCTCGCCGACCAGTCCGAACACACACCCCCGCGGGACCGTCAGGTCCACGTCGATAAGGGCCGCCGTGCTCCCGAAGTGCCGCGTCAGGCTCCGCACTTCCACTACGATGTCGGGTTCATTCTGCTGTTGCATGGCAAACTTCCTTCCCTACCGTTTCGATGCCCTTTCATAAGACGCGAATTTCCTTTTGGTGTGGGACCGCCACGCGGGCCCGCGTGGTCATCTTCGCATTTCCCTTCCGGTTCCCCGTTCGCCGGACGACCGGCGAGGGCGCCGGTCCCACAACTCTCAATCACACGTTTCACCCTCCTCCCGTCACCCCTGCGAAAGCAGGGGTCCAGTCCGCGTGCGGCTGCATAGTGACGCACGCCGCACGCGCCCGTTCGGCTGCGCTGCTTCGGCCCAACGAACGAAGAGCGTTCTTCGCCACACGTCTCGCACGGTCTCTGGATTCCTGCGTGCGCAGGAATGACGATGAGAATCGGGCCTTTTGTCCCCTGCCGCTGGCGGGCGTGGACCGCTGTAAAGCGGTCTGGGCGTGGAATCCGGTAAAACACCTACTCAAGCTCCTTGTCGCGTTTGCGGATGATGTTAATAACGTCCTCAGTATCGATATCCAACTGGCGCGCCTGGGCAAGCAAGGCATCTGCCGAGTCGCGGAGGATGCGCAGACGTTCGCGCCGGGCCAATGGCGAGCCCCGGTCCGACACATACGTGCCCGCGCCCCGGCGTTTGGTAAGGATGCCCGCGGTTTCGAGTTCGCGGTAGGCGCGCGCAACGGTATTGGGGTTGATGAGCAATTGCTGGGCAAGTGCGCGGATGGGCGGGAGTTCGTCACCCGGTTGGAGGCGTCCCGAGGCAAGCAGGAGCTTCACCTGGTTCACGATCTGCTGGTAAATCGGCACGCCGTCACTGGCTGAAATGTGGATGTGCATCGCACACCTCCGCAAGACCAAATCAAATTGTATTAATACTTTAATACAATCTAGCCCAAAATGCAAGGCCCATCGCCTCTATATAAAACCGATCGACGGCTACTGGGTCAGCTACCCATTAGAACGCTATCGAGGCCCGACGACGTGCCTTCTATGCCAACGTGAGACGTCCGGGCCTTCGGTTTGAATACATTTGGGCGATTTGCGGAAGGGGATTTGCGGATGCTATACTCGGATTTTAATTGCATGAAGCCTCTTCATGTCTGGGGATTTCTTGCGAACACACGCGCCTTCCCCGACAAGAATTCAGGTTATACATTTCAGCGTAACCTTAAAAAATGGATAGGAGAACAGTACCATGTCACTTGTTCCAATGCGTCAAATTCTCGATGAGGCCGCCAAAGGCGGCTACGGCGTGGGCGCCTTTAACGTCAATAACATGGAGCAAATCCAGGCTATTATGGAGGCGGCCAACGAAACCAACAGCCCGGTGATCATCCAGGCCAGCCGCGGCGCCTTGAAATATAGCCGTCTCATCTACCTCAAGAAACTCATGGAAGCGGCCTGTGAGGAATACCCTCAGATTCCCGTGGCGCTACACCTTGACCACGGCAACAGCCTCGAAACCCTCAAAACCGCCATCGACCTCGGATTCACGTCCGTGATGATGGACGGCTCCCTCGGCGAAGACGGCAAGACTCCGAATACTTACGAACAGAACGTCGAAATCACCAAGGCCGCCGTTGATATGGCCCACCCGCTGGGTGTCACCGTCGAGGGCGAACTTGGCGTGCTCGGCGGCATCGAAGACGGCCACGGCGCCGGCTTGAGCGATGACGAGACTCAGCAGCATCTCACGGACCCCAAACAGGCCGAAGAGTTCGTGGAAAAGACCGGCCTTGACGCCTTGGCGGTCGCCATCGGCACCAGCCATGGCGCCTATAAGTCGGGACGCAAAGACCCGAAGACCGGTGAAGTCCTACCGCCCGCCTTGGCCATGGAACGTATTCACGAGATCAACAAAAACATGCCCAATTGCCATATGGTCATGCACGGCTCGAGTTCGGTACCCAAGGAATTGGTCGACATCATCAACAAGTACGGCGGCCAGATGCCCGGCACGTTCGGCGTTCCGCTCGAGCAGATTCAGGACGGGATCAAGCACGGCGTCCGCAAGGTCAACGTCGATACCGACAGCCGCCTGGCCTGCACCGGGGCGATTCGGAAAGTCTTCGCCGAGAAACCGGCGGAATTTGATCCGCGTAAGTACTTGGGCCCCGCCCGTGACGCCATGAAACAGGTCTACCTCAACCGTATGACCGCCTTCGGGCAAGCCGGACATGCAGGCGATTACAAACCCCTCACCCTTGAAGACATGAAAGCCTATTACGCAAAATAGGTTATTTGCTGCTCACTACCTGAGTGATACCACCCCGCCCTTTCCCCGGGCGGGGTGGCACGTTTTAGGCAACGTGAAAAACCGGGCATCTGCGGAGGAGCCGTTAGCAAATCCAGCCCGTGCATCTCAGACGCGAAAAGCGGCCTCCGCCTTCCTTATTGCTCTCCGGACATGCACTACCGTCGCAGGATAAGAAACGAGTTCCCGGAAGAATGAAAAGTAGCACGGCCGTCTCGGCCGTGAATAGTCATGGGCGAGACGCCCATGCTACGGAACTCGAATGGCGGATTCCATCCGCCAGTGACCGAATAGACGGGTTCGAAAACCC
>JAWODE010000230.1:0-2910 GCA_046483455.1 Candidatus Hydrogenedentota bacterium
TAGACGGTCACTGGACCCCTGCTTTCGCAGGGGTGACGGTTAGGGCACGGGTGACCGGGAGGGGGGACTCCCAAGCCCACGCCCGTGATTCCGGCTGCGCAGCCCGCAAGGGGCGACAGGCCGCCGCTCCGGGGACTCGGAGCCTTTTACCCCTCAAGCCCCAGAGAGGCGGCAGAGACTGGGTGTGAACATAGCAAGAGATGGGAGACCACGCGAGACCGCGTGGTCGCCAGAGTGTCGCGGTCAGGAAACCGCGACACAGCGGGTGATTGAGGCACTTCAGCCCCCACCAGCGCAACAAGGAACGCCCAAGCTTTTGTGGCAACGTCGGGCGCGCGTTCGCGGCACGATATAGAAAAACAGGCTTGAGACCCGTCTGAGTCCCAAGCCTGTCTAGACTCCAAATGTACGCCACGCCCGGCGCCAAAATGGACTTACCGGCAATAGCCCCCTGAGCCCATTCCGGGATTACATGTTTGCGAAAAGATCCATCATCGTGGGCATCGTCGTGGAAACAGGCCACTCGCCCGGGTACCGGATGAACTCGACATGGCCATCCATGTAGAGAACGTTGCCACCGCCGGGAACATGGCTGAAATAGCTGAAATTGATGCCGTCCTCAATAGCAGGCTGCCAGATGGTGTCCCACATGACGGGGACTTCGCTCTGCGCCATAGCGCCGGCGGCTGGGTTGTTGATGTCCGTAATAAAGAACCGCTCGATACCTTCACGAAGACGGTAGACGGTGGTGTTGTCGAAGGAAATGTCGCTTTCGAACCGATCGGCGTAGTCTTGTGTTGGTGCGGCTGTGAATTCAGCCAGCATGGCCTGTCCGAAACCTAACATATCCACATCCGCAGGCACGCGATTCTCGCCTACTCCGGAGTTGAGGATGTCTTCTTCCATCAAAGCGTAGCCATAGTAAGTATAGGAAACCTCAGAGAAGTGGCAGGGCTCCCAAGAGCCGTCCTCGTACTGCCATTGGTTGGTTTCAATGACGGTGTCCACGTCCGGGTCCGACGGGCAGAACTGAAGGGTCGCGTCCGTCAGGTACTCGGGATATACCGATGGGCCATTGAAGTACTGGTTGTAAGCATCAAGGCCGTTGGATTCGCCACAGGGACCGGCGGCGCCATACGTATTCGGGTTTGGATTATGTTTGATTAAGCTGGGGAATTTTTCTCCCTTGGACTCGTTCGCGTACATCTTGAAGATGATGCCGAACTGTTTCAGATTGTTGGCGCAGCTTGCGCGGCGGGCGGCCTCGCGGGCGCGGGCCAGGGCCGGCAGCAGGATCGCGGCCAGAATGCCGATAATGGCAATTACCACGAGCAATTCGATCAAGGTAAAACCGTGCTTTCTCATTTTCTCTATCCTTCCAGTTTGACGAGGATTATTACACACATAAACCTGTTTTCCGCGGATTGCGGGATAAATGGGTACAATTTTTCAGCAACCGTTACCTCCTTACGTCCAATGACACGCTCAATCAATACACCATTTCACTGTTCATTGGGCTGAGCCAATGAAGCCCACCCCGCTCCCTATACGATGCCATTTTAACACTGGGTCGACGGTGCGTCAAGCACTTTGACGGTTCGTCATATTCAGCCGACGTCTATCCGGTTGACTCATTCAACATAAGAAGGCGCCCAGAACATTTCCTAGTGCTCGCATTCTCGCTCCCAGAAAGACTTCGTCCCGGCGAGTGACTCTGGCAAGATACCGGTTCCGAGTGCTTCCATTGGCGGAGAAACTGTTTTATGCAAATACCTGGTTTCACGCACGAAAGAGCGCTGGTCGTTGCCGGTCGATCCGCGAAAAACACACTGCGGATTTCTCAACGGATTCGCGGGTGGCGTGTGATTACCGCATGAGGTACCATAGCGTTGCGATGGTCATACTTACGCTTTCGGACATTCACGGCACGATGGGCCGCATCGGCCATGTGTTTGCGCAGCTTCCCCCTGTCGATGTCGTTCTGCTCGCCGGGGACCTCACCCATTTTGGGGATCGCCATGCGGCCCGTGACATGCTTACCGCCATCCGCGCGGAGACAGATGCGTTCCTGCTGGCGGTAACGGGCAACTGCGACCCTCCGGACGTAGCTCAATACCTGGCGGAGGAAGACGTGCTATGCGAGCAAACGTGCCGCGTATTTAATTCCGTTGCGTTCGCGGGAATTGGCGGCTCGCTGCCGTGTCCGGGAAACACCCCGAACGAAAAGAGCGAGACGGATTTCTGGAAGGAATTGAGCGCGACGGGCGGACAGATTCCCCGCGAACATCCTCTCATTCTCCTGACCCATCAGCCCCCGTTCGAGACGCGCGCCGATTATACGAGCGACGGGCGGCACGCGGGCAGCCAGAGCGTTCGCCGATTCATCGAGGAGACCCACCCCCTGGCGTGCTTTTGCGGACATATTCACGAAGGGCGCGGTACGGATTTAATCGGAGGCACGGAAATCGTCAATCCCGGGCCTTTGCGAGATGGCTTTTACGCGCTTACCGACCTCTCTGACGATTGGGCAACGATGAACATCCGCATGTGCAGCCCGGATACCCCTGCATAGGAAATCCCAATCGCCGGATAATACACGTAAATTCGAGAGAACTGTTTGAGAACCGCTGACAAACGCTGTGTTTCGTGCCACCGCCCGGCGGTACATCCAGGCCGGGCGTGCGCTCGGTGCCCCGGAGCAGCAGCTCGACGTGATGGGCATCGCGGCCACGCGCCTCAACGCCCGGATTATCGCTGCTGCCATGGGATGCAGCACCGGCATTCCCGGCTCGGTCGAGGAGGCTCGGAGCATGAACGGCCGCCGTGTCTGGTACCGGAGGCTCGGCGGGATGCCTCCGGGCCGTCACTTCACCGCCGACATGGACCTGGGATGGGATGGCCGGGATGAGG
>JAWODE010000681.1:0-4869 GCA_046483455.1 Candidatus Hydrogenedentota bacterium
CGGACTATATCAGTTCCGTATTCGGACGTGGACGGGACCAGAAACGGGGATATCCGGGACACGAAGAGATCGAGTTGGCACTGGTTGCGCTCTACCGGGAAACCGGAAATGACCGCTATTTGAATCTCGCCCGGTATTTCATCGACGAACGCGGACGCAAACCGCATTATTTCGATGAAGAAGCGCGCCAGCGCGGTGAAACGCCAAAGCGGTACTTCGCAGGTGGGTACAGCTACTACCAGGCACATCTTCCGGTGGTAAAACAGACCACAGCGGAAGGCCATGCCGTGCGAGCCATGTATCTGTACTCGGGCATGGCGGATGTCGCCGCCGAGACCGGGGACTCGGCGCTGCGGGAAGCGTGCGAGACATTGTGGGAAAACGTGACGCAGCGGCGGATGTACGTCACGGGCGGCGTGGGCTCCTCCCGCCACGGAGAACGCTTCACTTTCGACTTCGACCTGCCTAACGAGACCGCATACGCGGAAACATGTGCGGCGGCGGGACTGATATTCTGGGCGCATCGCATGTTACGGCTCGACGTGAAAGGCGAGTATGCGGATGTCATGGAGCGCGCACTCTACAACGGTCTTCTAAGCGGGATATCGTTGGACGGACGCCGCTTCTTCTACTCGAATCCCCTCGCGACGGTTCCGCGAACCTTTGCCTTTCTTCCCACCGATCATATGGCGCCGGAACGCCAGGAATGGTTCGAATGCGCGTGTTGCCCGCCGAATCTGGCGCGGGTGCTGGCCTCGCTCGGACAATATATATACGGACAAGCCGGCGATACGGTATACGTCCACCTTTTTGCCCAGGGAAGTGCGTCCACTCGAGTGAACGGAACCCAAATCGAGATTGTGCAGCAAACCCAGTATCCCTGGGAAGACCACGTGCACATCCAGGTCAACTGTCCGGAAAACACTACATTCACCCTGGCGGTGCGGATTCCGGGATGGTGCCGCGATTGGAAGTGGTCGATAACCGGCCACAGCAAGAACGACCGGCTCCGCGAGCATCAAGGCTATTTCTATATCAACCGCACGTGGCAGCCCGGCGACACAGCCGAATTTCGATTCAGCATGCCGGTCGAGCGAATTTACGCCCACCCCCACGTGCGGATGAACGCCAGCAAAATCGCCTTGCACCGCGGCCCCCTCGTGTATTGCCTCGAGGAAATCGACAACGGCGCGGATCTTGCCGCACTGCGCCTCCCGAACGTGCCCCACTTCGTGCCCGTGTTCAAGCGCCGCTTTCTGGGAGGGGTCACGGTAATCACAGGACGGGCCCGCAGGCCCGTGGCGGCCGCGCAAGCCGGCGATTTGTATGGCCCCACACCCGCGCGCACCAAACCCGTGCCCTTTATTGCAGTGCCCTACTTTGCATGGGGAAACCGGGGGCTTGGCGAGATGCTGACTTGGCTACACGCGCCGTGAGCAAAATCCTTTCCCCGATAGGTAGTAAAAAGTCCCTAATAGTACGCCCTGCGTTGCATTGACTCGGGGAATCACGTGTGACATAATGCTCCGCAAACACCGAAAAACGCTTATTTCTCAGATGAGGGCTGCGCGATATGGCGGATATGAAAAACAAGGTATTCACAAGCGGAGAAGTGGCAGCCATTTGCGGGGTGTCTCCGGATACCGTTGCACGATGGTTCGATCTCGGCCAGATCGAGGGTTACAGGCTGGGGCCAGGCGGTGACCGCCGAATCCCTTACAGCAGTCTTCGAAAATTCATGCTCAGCCATGGGGTTCCACTCGAGCGCCTTGAAGAAGACGAGTACCGAATCTTGGTCGTAGATGACGATCCCTATTATCTCGACATCATTCCGGCGGCTCTTGCGCGCGCCGGCGACTACAAAGTGTTTGTGGCTTCGACGGGCTTCGACGCGGGCGCCATGGTGGTGGAACACACCCCCCATGTGTTGATCCTGGACATTCACCTCTCCGACATGGACGGCCGCATGGTGTGCCAGCGAGTCAAGGAGCGCGACGATACGAAGAATACCCGGGTACTCGCCATTTCGGGCTATCTGGACGACGACGAAGCGCAGCATTTGCCCACGCAAGGTTTCGACGATTATTTGGCAAAACCCTTCGAGATTTCGCAACTCGTCGATCGTGTAAACAAGCTTCTCGAACCCTGAGGCCGGTTTTCTCGCGGGGAAAAGGGGACCATTTCGCGAAGAAGACATCCGAGGCGCGGGAGACCACATGAACAGCACGCCATCGCTCATCGCCCAAGCCTTTTCCTTTGCCGAGCGTCTTCACCGGGACCAATTCCGTAAGAATACCGACATCCCCTACGTGTACCATCTGCTGGCAGTCGCTGCTCTTGTGGGGGAATACGGCGGCAATGACCGTCAGGTGGCCGCAGCCTTTTTACACGACGCCGCGGAGGACCAAGGCGGCGAGGACACGCTGCGCACCATCGAAAGCCATTTTGGCAAAGAGGTGGCCGCCTACGTGCGGGCCTGCAGCGATTGTATGTCTTCTCCAAAACCGCCTTGGCGGGCGCGTAAAGAAGCTTTCATCCAGCAGCTTCCGGAATTGTCTGCGGAGACAAAACTCATCATCGCGGCAGACAAACTGCACAATGTTCGTTCTATTCTGCGCGACTACCGGCAACAGGGAGAAGCTCTCTGGGAGCGGTTCAATGGGGGGCGCGCCGGTACGTTGTGGTACCACCTATCCGTGGTCGAGACTCTGGGCGCAACCTGGCAGCACCCGATTCTAAACGAATTACAAGACGCTGTGAAAACGCTCTTATCACTTATTGGTGAAACAGGCGAGTAGTAGGGGCCCGCGCAGCACAGCACAAAACAACAAGGGGGCCTATTTGGCTTCCTGATAAACCTTGCGCATGGTGGTCGGCAGAAGGCCCATGTTCTCGCGGTACTTGGTAACCGTACGCCGGGCAATATTGATCCCTTGTGTCTTCAACTGATTCGCGATTTTTTGGTCGCTCAAGGGCTTGGTTTTGTCTTCTTCGTCGATGATCTTTTTGATAAGTGATTGAACGCTTTTCGACGACTGCACGTCGCCGGAATCGCGTTTCAGCCCCGGCGAGAAAAAATATTTCATTTCAAAAAGGCCTTGGGGCGTCTGCATGTATTTGCCGCGCGTTGTCCGGCTGACCGTGGCCTCGTGAACTCCAACCGCGTCCGCAATCTCTTGGAGCGTAAGGGGTTTAATGGCTTCGACGCCCCTTTCCATAAAGTCCTGCTGCACGTCTACAATCGCCCGGGCAATACGAAGGATGGTGTTTTGCCGCTGCTCGATGTTCCGAATCAGCCACTTGGCGGACTCGACCTTGTCGCGAAGGTATTTCTTCTCGTCTTTGCTCATTTTTGCTTTACGCATCAGCTTTCGGTACTGGTTGCTGATGCGCAATTCAGGCGACGATTCGTTTGAAAGATACACCTCGAACCCGCCATCCATCTTTTCAACAACCACATCGGGCGTTACGTATTGAGCCGGCTCAGAAGAGTACTCGAGACCGGGCCAGGGATTGAGTTTGGCAAGCATCTCCTTGAGTTCTTCCACGCGTTCCGGTTTGATCCCCATTGATTTGGCGATCGCTGGGATTTGACGACGCTCGAGTTCTTCCAGATGCTCCGCAACAAGAACCTTCAGCTCGTCTTCTTCGGGATACTCCATATCGATCTGCAGCATCAGGCATTCCACGACGTCCCGCGCGCCGACACCGGTGGGCTCGAATTGCTTGATCAGGCCGAGTACGCGCTGGACCTCCTCGACCGACACGCCGAGTTCCTCCGCAATTTCTTCTTCGGAACCGGTGAAATAGCCCTTGTCGTCGATGTCTCCGATGATGCGTTCCCCGATACGGTAGTCCTTTTCTTCGGGGGCCGCCATGCGGAGTTGCCGCAGCAGCATAGCGGAAAACGACTCGCCTTTTGTGATCGAATTCTCGTAATACTGGCGGCGGCTGTCGGCGTCGCGGTTGCGGCTCAGGTCGGGCCCGGTGCGGCCGTAATCGCCCAACCGCGTGGCAAAATCGTCAAGATCGAAGGCAACATCATCGACTTCGTCATCCCCGTTCGAAGATTCTTGGTTCTCTTCGGCGGGAGGATCGACGGTCTGCTGCTTCTGCTCCAAAACGGGATTCGTCTCGAGTTCCTGCTGCACGTACTGGTCCAACTCCAACGCAGACAATTGCAGAATCTGGATGGCTTGTTGCATCCGCTGTGTCAGCATCAGACGCTGAGACTGCGTCTGAACGAGACGATGTTCCATTCGCATCATAAAGATGGGTGCTCCTCAAGGTAGACGTTAGTGTTATTATATCCTTCATTTGAAAAAACTGTCAATTGGAGCGCATTTTATAGAGCTTGATATACTCATGCGCAATGCACATTTTTGTGGCTTCACTCCGGGGGAATTCAATTGTGATCCGGTTTTCGATTTTGGGCAGCGGGAGCAGCGGCAACGCGATTCTGGTTGTAACAGAGAACGCCCGAATTTTGATTGACTGCGGGTTCAGTTTCAGGCAAGTTCAAAAGCGTGCGGCACTTGTGGGGGAGCGGCTGGACGATCTCGATGCCGTGTTTGTAACCCACGAGCATGGCGATCATGTTAAAGGGCTCGGGGTATTGGCGCGGAAATTGGGCGTACCCGTTTTCATGACCCCCGGGACATTCGAGCAGCTCCCTTCGAGCGTCGCGGAGGTGCCGAATATCGAGTATTTCACGGCCGGCGATATGGTAACGCTGGACGGTTTGGCGGTGAGCAGTTTCAGCGTTTCTCATGATGCTGCCGACCCCGTCGGGTTTTCGCTACGTTGTGGGGGCGCTAAGCTTGGGGTTGCAGCCGACTTAGGCCACGCCCCGCAGTTGGTGCGATTGCG
>JAWODE010000390.1:0-14946 GCA_046483455.1 Candidatus Hydrogenedentota bacterium
CGGAATGCTGGGACCCCCTGCGCAACGACATCACCTCTCTCCCATTCACACGCACCAGCGAGACCGAGGTACAATTCAACCTGACGCTCGAGCCCCTCGAGAGCGTGCTGCTCGTGTTCACGCCGGAGCAGCGGCATAAACCGGCCAGAATTCAGGAGACAGGGACAAAACCGATACGCACAATTGATTTGTCACAGACCCGTGACGCCAACGCCCCAACCAGCCCGGGTCTTTCGCTGCAAGGGTGCCAATGGGTGTGGTATCCCGGCGAAAACGCGTTAACAAACGCGCCTCCGGGAATCCGATATTTTCGAAAGCACATTACGCTGCCTGCGCCATCCGACATTGCCTTCGCCCAAGCATTGGTGAGTGCCGACAACGCCTTCACGCTATTCGTGAACGGCAAAGAAATAGGCGGTAGTGCCCCGGGAAGCGAATCGTGGCGGCGCCCGCAGAAGTTCGATTTTGGCGATGCCCTCCGCGGCGGTAACAACGTGTTCGCCATTGCAGCGGAGAACACGTCCGATGAGACCAATCCCGCGGGAGTCATCGGACGGTTCGAAGTCCGCTCCACCTCGGGCGAGGTAGTTGCGATGTTCGATATAGACGATTCTTGGCAAGCTTCCATACAGCCACGCAAAAACTGGAACTCATCTACCGACGTATCCGGCGAGTGGGTACAGGCCGAGGAAATTGCCACATACGGTCAGGCTCCATGGGGGCGTATTGCCAAAACCGAGCTGCGCCCCGCACATCCTTTCGAAAGCGTTTTTACGCTGCCTGAAAACGTCGATCTTGCCGAATCGCGTGTCTGCATCGAGATGGAAGGTGTCTATGAAGGAGCCCGTCTGACGGTCAACGGCGCCTATGCCGGTGGGGTTATCGGCGCCCCCTACCGCCTCGCTATTACCAAACATCTCAAGCATGGAAAGAACACTATCCTTATTGAGCCGTACACGCCGAAAGACGTACGCGTGGCGGTGTACGAATGAGTGAAAACACATTCCGCGGATTGACGTAGGCGGAATCGGCATATGCTTGGGTTCCCCAAACCCCACGTCCGGTGAGTAATTCGGTATAATGGCGGTGCACAACGGACACGGGGCTGCCGACGGGGTGCGTAAATGAACGCCGGCAAATGGGTAAGGCACGGCTTTTGGAAATCAGGGAGGAGAGCGTTATGTATACGTACCTGTTAACGATTTTCTTGGCAGGATTCGCTGCAACCGCGCAGCCAGAAGCGCCTATCTTCAAGGGCGAGCTGATTTTCCCGTTGGAGCATTGGCACAATCACGGTTCGTGTATCGTGGAATGTCCGAACGGCGATTTGTTGGTCTGCTGGTTCCACGGTTCGGGCGAACGGAAAGCGGACGATGTGCTTATCCGGGGTGCGCGCAAGGCCAAAGGCTCGGAGAAGTGGACCGAGCCGTTTGTCATGGCCGACACACCAGATTTCCCGGACACAAATTGCTGCATGATCATCGACTCGCAGGAGCGGTTATGGTTGTTGTGGCCCACCATTCTGGCGAACAGGTGGGAAACCGCCCTCATGAAGTACAAAATCTCGACCAATTACATGCAGCAGGACGGTCCGCCAGATTGGGATATGATGTACGTGCTGCACCCGAAACCGGGAGACGATTTCCAGGAGGTCGTAGCGCGCAAGACGGATGAGTATCTCGCGAGCATCGAGGTTCCCGAGGAAATGGCGCCACTCGTCGAAGCATGGAAACAGCGTAACCTCGAGCAAGCGGCAGATAAGCTCACCCGCCGGCTGGGATGGTTCACGCGGGCCCATCCATACATTCTCGAAGACGGACGCATGCTGGTAGGGTTGTATTCGGACGGATTCTCGTTCTCCCTGGTAGCTATTACGGACAACTGGGGCGAGACGTGGTCGTTCAGCGAACCCATTGTGGGCGGGGGCAACATCCAACCGAGCTTTGCGCGACGGGAAAACGGCACCATCATCACTTACATGCGCGATAATGGATCTGCCCCGAAACGGATCATGGTCTCTGAGTCCCATGATCGCGGCGAAACGTGGAGCGTGGTTCGGGACCATCCCGTTTTCGCCAATCCGGGCTCCGGGTTGGAAATTATGGACATGAGCGACGGCGACTGGGTCGTGATTTACAATGATGAACCTCAAGGGCGCCATAGCCTGGCCGTGTCGCTCTCCGAGGACGAAGGCAGGACCTGGAAATGGACACGTCATGTCGAGCGCGTGGAAAAAGGACAGGGTTCTTTCCATTATCCTTCGATTATCGAAGGCAACGACGGCAATCTCCATTGTTCGTACAGCTATTTTGTGCGAGGCCAAGACGGCAAGGAAGGTAAGTCTATCAAATATGCCACCTTCAACAAGGCATGGATCAAAGCAGGCGACGCGAATTAGCGCCAATAGCGGTGGATAGTATCCAGTGACTGGCCACACGCATTCCAGGGGAACTATCGATGCGCCCCGCGAAATCCGCAAGGTCACAATATGGGGTCTGACAGGCAACGTGGCCTTGGCCATACTAAAATTCGTGTTTGGCCTGATGGCATCGAGTCAAGCCCTGGTCGCCGATGCCGCCCATAGCCTGTCGGATATGACGACGGACCTGGCCGTGCTGATTGGATTGCGGTACTGGACTGCGCCCGCCGACCGGGACCACCCCCATGGCCACGGGCGCATCGAAATGCTGGTGAGCGCTTTTATCGGTTTCGTTCTGGGAGGCGTTGCATTAGGACTCATTTACCGGGCTATTCTAACGCTTCACGCAGGGAGTGTCACGCGTCCCGGCTGGCCGGCTTTAGTAGTCGCGGTTCTTTCGATCGCGACGAAGGAAACGTTGTATAGAATCACGATGCGCGTGGGGGCACGTGTCCGGTCTTCAGCCGTGTTGGCCAACGCGTGGCACCACCGTTCGGATGCCTTGAGTTCTCTGCCTGTCGGCGTTGCCGTGTTGGGTTCTCAGTTGCATCCGGACTGGGTCCTTCTTGACCCCGTAGCCGCGGTTGTGGTCTCCGTCTTGCTGCTGCACGCGGCATGGAAGATCACGTGGCCCGCATTGCGTCAGCTTACCGACGTAGGCGCCGGCGCCGAAGAGACAGCGGCTCTTCGCGCCACCATTGAACGCACAGCGGGGGTGAAATCGCTTCACCAACTGCGTACACGGCACATCGGGTCGGGCCTGCAACTTGACGTGCATGTACTGGTAGACCCGGCCCTAAGCGTTCGCCAGGGGCATGCTATTGCCGGTAACGTAAAAAAGCGACTCCTCGACGAAAATGACGACGTGGTCGATGTGCTTGTCCATGTCGAGCCGTTCGAGGCGCCCTTCTGGCGCGGTGCCGGGGCGGGGGAATCCTCGGAATGAGCCGACTGCGCTTTTGTTTCGCGGGATCTGGTTCTCGTTTTTGCTTCCTGCAGCTCGCAGACACCGTAGTCTTTGGAGAACACGATCCCTGCGATGGCGGGGAACGGCATTCCGTTTGGTCCCTGAAAGCTATGCCGTCCGTTTCTCGAGAGTTTTCGCGAGGCCCCAGGTTGCGTTGCTTTTTGCGCGGCCATTCATTGCACGATTGGGGAATTCGCGCTTTGACAAGTTTCGTTACTTACACTAGACTGGGCGCGATGCCCGCAGTTTATACGTCTGCGAGGGTGCGGGTAGCGCTCTGACGATGGACGGGAGAAACACCATGCCACGGACTCACGAGCACGAAAAAGAAACAGCTATGGAGCTTGCTGAGGATTCCCGCGACACGGAATGGAACTACCCGAGCTTTGTTGCTGAACTGTTCCGCGGAAATTTTCGGTGGGATCTGCTGCATCCCTTCCCGGAGCAAAGCATAGAAGATAAGCGCATCGGCGATGAGTATATCGAGAAAATCCGGCAAGTTTTGGAGGAATACATTGATCCTTCGGAGGTGGACCGGTCCGGGGAACTTCCGAAAGATGCCCTTGTCGCCTTGGCCGACGCCGGAGCCTTTGGACTTAAGATTCCAAAAGAATACGGCGGGCTGGGCATGTCGCAGACCAACTACAACCGTATCATGATGTTTATCGCGAGCTACTGTAACTCGACGGCAGCGTGGTTGTCAGCGCACCAGAGTATCGGCGTGCCGCAGCCGCTCGCATTGTTCGGCACGGAAAAGCAGAAAAAGGAGTACCTACCCCGTCTTGCCAAAGGCGCTGTATCGGCCTTTGCACTGACTGAACCCCAAGTCGGTTCCGATCCGGCTAAGATGCGCACGAAAGCGGAACTTTCCGAAGATGGTTCGTATTACATTTTGAATGGCGAGAAACTCTGGTCCACCAATGGGCCAAGCGCTGAAATCCTCCTCGTGATGGCATTGACTACGCCTGAAATCGTGGCAGGTAGGGAGAAACCTCAGATTACCGCCTTTATTGTTGAATCTTCCGAACCGGGTTTCGAGGTCGTCCATCGCTGCACATTTATGGGGCTCCGCGGCATCTCGAACGGACTAATCCGTTTCAACAATATGAAGGTTCCCGCTGAAAATATTGTTGGTGAACCGGGGCAAGGATTAAAAATCGCGCTGACAACGTTGAATGCCGGGCGCATGACCATGCCCGCCGCCTCCGCGGCTGCCGGAAAAGTATGCCTCCATTTCGCTCAAGACTGGGTGAACGACCGTGTTCAATGGGGCGCCCCTATCGGCAAGCACCAGGCTGTAAGCAAGAAGATAGCTGATATGGTTGCCGACACATTTGCCATGGAAAGCTTGAATAGCCTTGGCTGCGCCATGGTGGACAAAGGGGATTTGGATATACGGATGGAAGCGGCAATGGCCAAGTATTATTGCAGCGAAACCGCATGGCGAATCCTGGACGATTTTCTGCAAATACGGGGCGGGCGCGGTTACGAAACGGCAGAATCACTCGGTGCGCGTGGGGAAAAGCCTATACCGGTCGAACGTATGCTGCGCGATACGCGTCTCGCGCGCATCGTCGAAGGCACCAGTGAGATTATGCGGCTGTTTATCGCGCGCGAGGCGATGGACACCCACGTCAAATACCTCATGCCTATCATGCTCGGCAAGGAGCCCAAAAAGAAACTCATATGGAACGCCTTCAAGTTTTATGCGAAATGGTACCCCAAGGTGTGGCTGCCCGCTTCCGTTTCGCTGGATGTGCGGCATCTTTCGCCCAAGAATCAGGACCACGTGATGTATGTGGCACGCACCTCCAAAAAACTTGCGCGGACCATCTTCCATACCATGGCGAAGAGAAAGAAGAAACTCGAGCGTGAACAGTTGGTCCTGCAGGCATTCGTGGACATTGGCACCGACTTGTTCGCCATGGCGGCGTCGCTCTCCCGGGCGGAATACGAACTCAACAGCCGTCCAGATGACGAGGATTTGCAGAACGTGGTCGATCTTTTCTGCAATAATACCCGTAAACGTATCAAAGAAAACTTCAAATCCGTGAAGCGAAACGAAGGCAGGACCTACCATAAGATATCGACTGCTTTCATGGAAGGAAAATATCAGTGGTTGAACACAGACATATACAGGGATTTCCCCCCTGCAAGTCGTCCCGCCCGGATGACGAATGCCGTTGCCGGCAACCAGCCCGAAGAGCCAGAAGTCCTTCCTGAAGAAGAAAAGGAAGAGGAAGAGGAAGAGAAGGAGGAGGAATCACCCGTGCCGGAGACGTGAACACGGGGTGTGCAGCAAAGGATTCTAAGAAGGCGGCTTCGGCCGCCGCTTCTTTTAGGGGTTGCCATTGCGATTGATAGAGATCATTTACATGCCAAAAGGGGAAATAGCGCATGAGACTCATCAAAATTGTCCTTATTGTTGTTCCGTTTGTTTTGGTTTCGCATCTCGCCTACACGGATGTGATCGCGTTTCACGTTTCCTTGGACGGAGACGACGCCAACCCAGGAACACAGGAAGAGCCCTTCGCAACCCTGACCCGGGCCCGCGATGCGATCCGGGCACTGAAAGCTTCTGGGACTTACCCCGAAGAAGGAGTGCGCGTGCGCATTCGTGGCGGACGGTATTACCTACGCGAAACATTCGAGCTGGAACCCCACGATTCAGGAACAGCGAAAGGTCCCGTGACATACATGGCCATGCCGGGCGAAAGGGTGGTCATCAGCGGCGGATGTAAGATTACTGGGTGGGAAAAGCAAGCCGATGGCCTCTGGACGGTCCATCTTCCAGAAATCGAGGAAGGGCACTGGTATTTTCGCCAACTCTTCGCGGAAGATAAGCGGCTCGAGCGCGCGTGCATACCCAATGAAGGCTATCTAACGACCACGGGTCCCTTGAGTATTTATGCGGATATGGCCGCCAACCGGTATGGTGGCTACGGGAATGTCAGTAAACTCAAAAAAGAAGACCCGGCTGTGTTGTGTGGGTTCTCATTCGCGCCGGGCGATTTTGCGGATTGGCATGACATGGCCCAAGCCGAGATTCTGACCTTCCACAGTTGGGAGTGTTCCTGGCAATCCATCCGCAAGATCGATTTCGAAATGCATGATGTCTATTTCAATACACCATGCCGCTACCCCATCGGATTCTTTTCGCCCCATTGCCGCTACCGCATTGAGAATATCGAGGCGGCTTTCGATGCGCCCGGTGAATGGTATCTCGCAAACGATTCAGGGCTTCTATCTTATCGTACCCTGCCCGGAGAAAATCCCGAGACCATGGATATTGTCGCACCGCGTCTGGAACGTCTTGTTGAAATCACTGACGATCCTGCATCGGGGGCATTTGTCGAGCATGTTCGGTTTATCGGCCTCGAATTTGCTCACGCCTCGTATCCCATGGGTATCTACGATATTGCGCGGAACTGGCCCGAGCCCGTTCTCAAGGCACACCCGGATTGGCCTCGAAATTTCTGGCCGGGGTACACGGATTCGCAGGCTGCACCGCGCTGCGGAGAAGCCATACACGTGAAAGGAGCGCGCAACTCCGTCTTTGACGAATGCACCGTATGCCACGTTGGGGCGTATGCATTGGCTATCCGCGAGAGATGCCGGAACATTCAGGTGAAAGACTGTCAATTTTACGATTTGGGCGGTGGAGGTGTCCTGATCGGTGTGCCCATCCGGGAAGTAATTGCCGCGAACTTTGCACGCGAAACGGCGCCGTCGCACAACCGCATTACGAAGTGCCGTATCCGGAATGGCGGTAATGTACACCCTTCCGCCGTGGGGATCTGGATTGCTCAAAGCCATCACAACACCGTTTCGCATAACGAGATTGCGGACTTCGGATACTCGGGAATCAGCCTGGGATGGACCTGGAACCGCAATCCCAATTACTCCGATCACAATATTCTGGAAGCAAACCACATCCACAACGTGCTTCAGGCGCTTGATGACGGAGGCGGCATCTACACCCTTGGTGTGTTGAAGGGTTGCCTCTTTCGCGAAAATTACATTCATGATATTCAAAAGGCAGAAGGGACCGTTGGCGCCCCGGTCAATGGAATCTTTTTCGACCAGGGCAGCCAGCATGTTGTCCTCAAGCGCAACGTGATCCGGAACACGGACGCCCCTGTGCGGTTCAATCAGTGCAAACGTGAAGATATGGTCTGGCAAGATAATTATTTTGATACCCGTCTCGAGGGTGAGGTTAACGAGATCGTTTCCGCCGCGGGTCCCTGATCGCTTATTCAGAAGCCCTATGGGGGCAACGCCCTGTGGCAGAAACCGTGGCCGGCCAACTAAAGAGTCGTCGTGCCTGAGGCACCTCAAATGGCTGATGAAATGGAAGACATCTCGGCTTGAAAGCGGTTTAACCGCTCGATAATAGGTTCAAGCTCGGAAAACATCATGAGTTCGGCACGGAGTTTCGCTACATGCGGAAGGCTCTTCAGATAGCCGCTGTAGTGTTTACGAAATTCGATCGTTCCTTTTCGCTCGCCCTTGACTTCCACGGCGCGCCGTAGGTGCTTGATGCACAAAGCAATACGTTCCGGTACCGAAGGCGGCTCGGGCAGTTTTCCGGTAGCCAGATAGTGCTTGGCCTGCGCAAAAATCCAGGGGTTTTGGACCGCCCCTCTTCCTATCATGACCCCGTCGCAACCGGTTTCGAACATGCGTTTGACGTCTTCCGGTGTGGTAACATCCCCATTGCCGATGATGGGCATGCTGACAGTGTTTTTCAGCTTTTCGAGCCAACTCCAGTCGGCTTTACCGCCGTGGCCTTGTTTTCGTGTGCGGCAATGCACGGTCAGAGCCTGCACCCCCATGTCTTCGAGCATCCGGGCCACATCGAGGATTACGATATTCTGGGCATCCCACCCGAGGCGGGTTTTCACCGATACGGGAAGAGACGTACCTGCCAAAACGCGCCGTACGACCGACGCGAACTTTCGGATATCCTGCAAGAGCCCCGCGCCGGCACCCCGTAGCGCAACCTTTTTGACCCAACATCCGCAATTGATATCGATGAAATCGGGCTTGGCCTGCTCGGCCACTGTTGCGGCGCCCTCCATGGACGATTCCGTGCTTCCAAAAATCTGCACGCCGATAGGCCGTTCTTCTTCGTTTACACGGATTTTTTCGAGGGTTTTATCGACTTCACGTATGAGTGCTTCCGAACTTGCGAATTCGGTGTAGAGCAAATCAGCACCCAGTTCTTTGCAGATGGTGCGGAATGAATAGTCCGTCACATCTTCCATCGGTGCCAACGCCAAAGGCTTGTTTAGTTCTAGTATTCCGATGCGCATGGTTAATGGTCATTTCTATTTAAGCAACAGTGCCAAAGCGACTAACCTTATGCTCACACCTGTCGATACAACTCTCCGCCGCTTTCCCGAAAAGCGGCCGATTTCTTGGCCATACCCTCTTGGCGGGCCGATTCGTCGCGTACCTGCTGGGAAAATTCCATCGCGCAAAATTTAGGGCCGCACATCGAGCAGAAATGCGCGAGTTTCTCGCCACGCTGCGGTAGCGACTCGTCGTGTAATTCTCTGGCACGGTCCGGGTCCAGAGAGAGGTTGAATTGGTCTTCCCAGCGAAATTCGAATCGCGCTTTGCTGATAGCGTTGTCGCGAATCTGCGCCGCGGGGTGCCCTTTGGCCAAATCCGCTGCATGGGCGGCAATTCGGTAGGCCACGACGCCTTCGCGAACATCATTGCGGTCCGGCAGCCCCAGGTGTTCCTTCGGCGTTACGTAACACAACATGGCGGTACCATGCCACCCGATCATGGCTGCGCCAATGGCAGAGGCCATGTGGTCATACCCTGGCGAGATATCGGTGACGACCGGCCCAAGCGTGTAAAACGGCGCCTCATTGCACCAGTCAAGCTGTTTGTCGACGTTTTCCTCGATGAGATGCATGGGGACGTGTCCCGGGCCTTCGTTCATAACCTGGACATCGTATTCCCATGCGCGCCGCGTAAGGTCTCCTTGGACTTTCAATTCGGCGAACTGGGCTTCGTCATTGGCGTCGGCCTGGCTTCCGGGGCGCAGACCGTCGCCGATCGAGAACGCCACATCGTACGCGGCCATGATCTCGCAAATGTCATCCCAATGGGTATACAAGAAGTTTTCTTCATGGTGCGCAAGGCACCACTTCGCCATAATCGAACCGCCCCGGCTGACAATACCGGTAATGCGGTCGGCAGCTAAATGTATAAATGAAAGTAGCACACCTGCGTGGATAGTCATATAATCCACGCCCTGTTCGGCCTGTTCCACGATCGTCTCTCGAAAAACGTCCCAGGTAAGGTCCTCGGGACTGCCCCCCACCTTCTCAAGCGCCTCATAAATGGGCACCGTGCCGACCGGAACCGGACAATTCCGAATGATCCACTCACGCGTTTCGTGAATAGGTTCGGCGGTGGATAGGTCCATAACGGTATCGGCCCCCCACCGAATTGCCCATAGCATTTTCTCCACTTCCTCCGTCATAGACGAAGAGATAGCCGAATTACCCAAGTTTGCATTGATTTTGACCCTGAAATTTCGCCCAATAATCATGGGTTCGAGCTCGAGGTGATTCACATTCGCCGGGATGATCGCACGGCCTCGCGCCACCTCATCGCGCACAAATTCCGGACTGATTTCCTGGGGCATCTGCGCTCTCCATGCGTTACCAGCGTGACGGCGTTTAAGCTCTTCGGGCGCATCCTGCCACCGGGCATTCTCGCGGATCGACACGTACTCCATCTCAGGTGTGATCTTGCCGTGTCTGGCATAGTGCATTTGCGTGGCTCGCGCGCCGGGTTTTGCATAAAAGACTGCACGACCCGGCTTGGGCCCCGATTTCCCATTTTCTCCGCGCTCCTCGATGTTTTCGGAAATGGCGATATTCTCTCGATCCCGGACCCAGGCTTCACGCACAGGGGATAATCCAGCATTCAAATCAATGGACGCGGCAGGGTCCGTGTACGGCCCCGAAGTATCGTATAACATGACCGGCGGATTCGCGCTCGCCTCTCCATTTGCGGCATAGGTGGGCCCTTGCCTGATTTCACGCATGCCCACACGAATCGAGGGCTTCGAGCCAGTGATGTAGACCCGCCTCGAGTTGGGAAAAGGTGTGCGGAAAACAGGATCAACTTTTCCACGCGTCACCCGGTCTTCCATAGTCCGTCCACTTGTCATTTTATCCTCCAAAAGACGCGGACAGTGCGAGAAGCGCCCTCCGGCCCACCGTCCACGCAGTTGACGTATTCACTTTACGCATCCTGCAAACGCACAAGGCATAAACAAATATGGTATCACCCCGGGCGCTTTATGTGAAACATTGTCCCATGCATGCCAATCGCATGCATTTGCCTTTTTGCGAACGGCATTGCCGTGAGTTATTCGTGGAGAAAAGCAAGAATGCGTTCGGTAGCTTGCAAAGCGGATAATACACAGTCGTTTAGACCCACTCCGCGATAGGCGTTGCCGGCAAACGCTAGGCCGGGATGGCGTTCTTGCGCCGCTTCGAGCTCGCGTAGCGTCTCGCCGTGACCGATGAGATATTGCGGTATCCCTCGCGGCCAGCGAAATATCCGTGTGTACTCCGGTTCCGCGCCAATCTTCATGATTGGATGCAATTCGCGGCGGACCAGGCCCAGCAATTCCTCGTCGCTGAGCCCAACGGCTTCGGGGTCCGTGTACCCGCCGACCATGGTGCGCAGAAGGATGTTCCCGGAAGGGGTTTGTTGGGGGAAGATGCTGGAGCTCCACAGACACCCCAGTATTCGCAAGCCCTCCTGACGCGGCACCAGGAAACCGAAACCGTTTGTTTCACCGTGGACATCCGCTTCATTGTAACCGGTGCATACGACGGCGATATTGGCGTATTCAATGGACGCAAGCGTCTCGCTTGCCGATGCATCGAGTTCCCGGCAGAATTCGGCGGCGGCATAAGCCGGCGCGGCAACTACGACAGCCCGCGCATGGAAAAGCAGGCCATTAGCGGTCTCAACGGCATAAAACTCTTCGGTCGCGCGGGAGATACGCGACACGCGTTCTCCCGTCCGGACCACGTTCCCCAGTACATTCGCGGCCTCGACGGGCAGCCTCCCGATGCCTTCCTTGAAACTTGTCAGCGTGCCTGAGGGGCCCATGGGGCTGACGGCTTTTCTTTGCCACTTCTTAGCTATCAGTGCCTTGGTAAGCCCACCGTAGTCACGCTCAACCGCGGCCATTCGAGGAAAACAATGTTCGAGCGACAATACCCGCGCATCTCCGCCAAAGACGCCACTCACCATCGGGCCCACGAGAGTGTCTGCCGCTTCTTTTCCGATACGCCGCGCCGCAAATTCCCAGATCGTCTCGCCGGTATGGTCGCGTTTACCCGGAATCAACGGTTCGCAGGTAAGACGCAGCCTCCCTTTGAGCGAAAGCATGGGACTGAAGAAAAAACGGGGCGGTCCAACAGCTTCAATGACACGTCCTTTGGTGAAAATAAAGCGGTGTTTGGCGGACTCGTTGGCACGGATGAGCGCATCAGAAACCCCCAACTCGGATATCCACTCGAGGGTCGCCGGCTCACGGTCCAGGAAACCATTCGGTCCCCAGTCACAGGCATAACCTTCCGCGACCTCGGACCGGGTGGTGCCGCCAACCTCGTTTTCCGCCTCGAGAAGTGTCACATTGTCCCGGCCAAGGTTTTTTACGAGGTAATATGCCGCACACAGACCCGTGACCCCTCCTCCGACAACGACTGCGTGTTTTTGGCTTTTCATTAGACGGTACGGGAAAAGCGCCCGGACTGCGCTTCCTTGCCTTTCAAGTATGCGTCAAAGACCATGGCGATGTTGCGTACAAACACTTGGCCCAACGGCAAAACGCTGATCCCCGCATCATCCCACTCGACAAAGCCTTCGTCTCGAAACTCGTCAATGACCTCCATTTCTGTGGCAAAGTATTCGTCGAACACGATGCCGTAACGCCTCTGGAGTTCCCCAAAACTCAGGAAAAAGTTGCACATAAGTTCATGGATGACCCATCGCCGAATCTCATCGTCGCGGGATAGAATACATCCGCGCGCCGTCGCAAAGTGTCCCTCGGCCAATGCATTGTAATATCGAGACAGTTTCTTCTCGTTCTGGGCATACCCCCCTCCCACTTCGCCAATTCCTGAAAGCCCGCAGGCGATCATATCTGACGATGGCACAACCGTATACCCCATGAAATTGCGGTGAAGGCGACGCTCATCCATGGCGCGTGTCAATTCATCCGTGGGCAGAGCGAAATGGTCCATACCGATAGCCCGGTAGCCGGCGTTCGTTAACATGCTCCGTGCCGCCGCGAACAAAGCGTATTTTTCGGGACCGGTAGGCATTTGGGTTGCGTCGAGCTTACGCTGATTGTGCATTTTGTCCGGCAAATAGGCACAACTGTAAACCGCAAGCCGATCGGGATTCATCTCGACGATTTTCGGGAGGGTCTCCGACCATGAAGCCAAGGTCTGTCCCGGCAAGCCGTAAACGAGGTCCATGTTGATCCCTTCGAAACCGGCATCGCGGCAGCGTTGAAGCAAGGTGCGCGTTTGCGCTTCGGTTTGGTTTCGCCCGATAGCACACTGCACTTGGGGGTCCAGGTCTTGCACGCCCATACTGATCCGGTTGAACCCCAATTCCCGCAGCACGGATACGTGTTCGGCAGTGGTAACCCGGGGGTCGACCTCCAAAGCTATCTCGGCCTCCGGCGCGATTTTGAACCGTCCCGAAATAGCTGCGAACAAGTGAGCAAGTTGGTCTGGATTCAGATATGTAGGGGTTCCCCCGCCCCAATGAATTTGTTTCAGGGGACGGGTCGCCGCCAAGGCATCTGAAAGCATCTGTAGTTCGATTTCAAGGTAGTCGAGGTACTTCTTTGCGACTTCCTTTTTGGGGGTGGCAATGGAATTGCATCCACAGAAAGCGCATCGGCGTTCACAGAACGGAATATGCACATAAAGGGACAAGGGTTCGTTGGAACGGGAAACTGCTCTGGCGAGGCAGGCGCGATACTCGGTTTCGGTAAAAGTGTCAGACCATGCCGGAACCGTTGGATAGCTCGTGTAGCGCGGCCCCGGCCGGTCGTAGCGCATCAACAAGTCCCGAGTAACCTCGAGAGATTCCTGTCGTTCTAAGTTGTGCATCTTTCTCGCCGTTGTGTGTTCTGAAATGGATACCTCGTGGATTATACCGAGAATGGGCGCCATTTGTGGAATCTGTGTTTGAACAAAAGCGCCCTGGGTCCAAGGTCCGATGTCCGGACTTCTGTCTGTTTTCAGTTGAATCTCAGGAAGCAGGAACGCCAATGTAGATAGCGTTATCTTTTATCCGGATTTCATAGTGCCGTATTAAATCGTTGGGGGGCTTGTCGCTGGGTGCGAGTGAGAAGCGCCACGCGTGCCAGGGACAATATACGGCACCTTTTTTCACGGCTCCCTCTGAAAGACGGCCTCCTTGGTGAGGGCAGACATCGCTAAGTGCAAAAATGTCCCCGTCGAGGTTGAAAAGAGCAACCGGTTCGCCAAGTCCGCAATCTACAGACGTTTGTGTACCCGGCGGCAGGTCACTGAGCAAACAGACGCGAACCCATTTTGACATACCGGACCTCCTGCGCAGGCCTCCGAATTTTCTACCAAGAGTCTAACTGTGTTACTGCCTTGGCGCAAACGGCGAAGGGTCCCGTGCACGAGAAAGGCGTTCTAAAAGTTTTCGGTTCTGGAAACATAATCGAAGGGAACAGTGTTATAAATCAGATAAGCTTCCTAAGGAAGGAAGTACGTGGGAAAAAAGAAGCGAAAGGAGTCAAAAAATGGCTTTTCAGTTACCAGAGCTTCCCTACTCATGCGACGCGTTGGAGCCATACATTGACGCGCGCACGATGGAAATTCACCACAGTAAACACCATGCCGGTTACGTTGCCAAGGTCAATACGGCCTTAGAGGGCGTAGCCGAGGTCGAGGGAAAATCCATAGAGGACGTGCTTCGTAATATCAAGAACTTACCGGAGGACAAGCATCAGGCCGTCATCAATAACGGAGGCGGTCATGCCAACCACAGTTTGTTCTGGCAGATTATGGGACCCGGCAAAGGAGGCGAGCCCAAAGGAGACCTGGCCAAGGCCCTCGAGTCTGAATTTGGTGGTTTCGGCGCATTTAAGGAAACGTTTTCCGATGCGGCCGCGACACGGTTTGGAAGCGGCTGGGCGTGGCTCGTTCTGGACAACAAAGGCGTCCTCAAGGTATTTAGCACCGCGAATCAGGATTCGCCCTACATGGAAGGCGACTTGCCGATTCTCGGCCTCGATGTCTGGGAACATGCGTATTACCTCAAATACCAGAACAAGCGGCCCGAGTACATCAGCGCCTGGTGGAACGTCGTTAATTGGGACAAAGTCGCCGAGTTGTACGACGCTGCCAAAGGTTGACGTTTTCGCGGGAGCGAATTGTGATACAAGGGTGCCCTACGGCCCTGCATGAGGCATTTTGCCAACCCCCTGGTCGCCGCCAGCTTGTCGCCCCTTCCGGCAGGC
>JAWODE010000431.1:0-4196 GCA_046483455.1 Candidatus Hydrogenedentota bacterium
ATAAACTGCTCGGCCCGCGCGTGGGCATCCTTTTGGGCGGTATTCTTGGGGGTCTTATCTCCAGTACCGCAACCACGGTGAGTTATGCCCGGAATACCCGGCAACATCCCGATGCCGCTTCCGCCGCCGCGCTTGTCATATTCCTCGCATCGACCGTGGTATTCGGACGAGTCATTTTCGAAATCGGCATCGTCGCGCCGGAAATTCTCCTCACAACGGTGCCCCCGCTCCTTGTGATGATGGTCCTGATGGCCCTGGTAAACACGGCTGTCTTTTTCTGGACGCGACCTGCCGAAAAAGGAATACCCCAGGAAAGGCCGCCCTCGGATTTAAAAGCGGCCATTATGTTTGGATTACTCTACACGGTGGTCCTGTTTGGCGTCGCCGCGGCCAAAGATCATTTTGGGGATAAGGGCCTCTATGCGGTCGCTGCATTGTCCGGTTTGACTGAGATGGACGCTATTACGCTGTCTACGGCTCAATTGGTTCAAAAGGGCGAGCTTGCCGTGGATATCGGGTGGCGCCTGATCATGGTCGGCGCAATGGCCAACCTGGTTTTTAAGGGAATCGCCGTGGCTCTACTGAGCAATCGCCACCTCGCGAAACGCGTAGCCGGACTCTTCGGCATTGCCCTCGTGATCGGCGCCTTAATACTCTACCTGTGGCCTTCCCCGGAAGTCCTGTGGGGCCCGGAGACCGTCAGCGCCATTTCCGGATCGGCCCAATAAGCTCCTCGCCGCGTCTATCATTCCGCGAACTCTTCGCCTTCCTCCAAATCCATTTTGAGCGACAAAAAACTCAGGATATCTTTCAACGTAATGATGCCGACCAGTTGCTCCCCCTCGACCACCAGCAGGCGGCTATTGCCAGTCTTGCTCATCAGAGACAAAGCCTTCATCGGATCTTCGTCAGGGGGAATGCTGTTTGTTTCCGTACAGCTCTCCACGATTTCGCCCACCGGCGTGCTATCCCAATCTTCGCGGTCGATATCGCGAATGCTCCGTGTCGAAACACACCCCAGCACACGGTCGTCTTCGACCACAGGAAACATCTTGTAATGGTATTTGTAAACGTATTCTTCCACGAGCTCCCGGAGGGATATGTAGCGCGGTACCGTGACCACGTCTGTCCGCATGAACCGTCGGAGACTTTCTCCCTCGAGAGCCCGCCGCACCAGCAGATGTCGATAAGAAGACTGCGATGCGGATCGCATAAACATGCCGATCAGAATCCACCAGAAGCCACCGATTACATTACCTGTAAAAAGCGACACCACGCCCAGCGCGATCAGAATAATCCCAAAGCCACCCCCCACCTGCGATGCAAAGCGGGTGGCCCAGCGTAAATTCCCCCGCCATGCCCAAAGAAGCGCCCGAAATACCCGTCCACCGTCCAATGGGAATGCCGGCAATAAGTTGAACGCCGCTAAAATGCCGTTCAACCATGCAAGGTAGATGAGCACGCCTTGCAGCGGGCTGATGCCCTCACCCGGCGACAATGCAAACGACGCCCCGAATAATACCAGCGAAAGCACAATGCTTGTGGCCGGCCCCGCAATCGCCATCAGTAGTTCTACTTTGGCATTCGCCGGCTCTTCCTCCATGTCCGCCACCCCCCCAAACACGAACAGAGTAATGCTCTTGATCGGCAAACCGAAACGGCGGGCCACCAGCGAATGCCCCAATTCGTGCAAGATAATGGACATGAAAAGACCCGCGGCTCCGACCGCGGCCATAATCCAATAGGTTTGCGTCTTGAGGCCATCGAAATAATAGGGGAACACGCCTGATGCCAACGTCCATGTCACCAGGAGCGCAAGAAGAATCCATGTGGCATCCGCTTCGACCGAAAAACCGAATAACCGAAACAATTTTATCTTGTGGGTAAACATATTTACTGCCTCCGGGAGTTCTGACGCGAGCATTTTACATGGCGGAACTATCGGGCATCCACCAGAAAAAACCAACCTTCCACATACGATGTTCTCGCGACCATATCCCGGCAGTTTGGATTCTTGTATGACCGGTTGTCCGCACGCCTAAAGCGAATGCCTAGGTCAGCTTTGCTTGTAACGTGATCGCGGTTCCCGCAAGGGCCTTCGAAACCGGGCATCCTTCTTTCGCTTTGTTCGCGATCTCGTTAAATTTCGCCTCATCAATATCGGGAATCCGCGCTTTCATATCGAGTTGGACCCCCGTAATAGCGAACCCTTCGCCCTGTTGCTCGATGGCGACCTTCGCTGTTGTATCGATACGCTCCGGCGTGTACCCTTCTTCGCCCAACATCGCCGAAAACGCCATCGAAAAACAGCCGGCATGAGCCGCACCGATCAGCTCCTCGGGATTCGTTCCCGGCTCATCCTCAAAGCGGCTTCCGAACGAATACGCGCCCTCGAACACACCACTGCCCAGTTTCATGGCCCCATGACCCTTTTGGAGGCCTCCTTCCCAGTATGCTTCAGCGTTTCTGACTGCCATTCCACATTCTCCTTGTTGTTTGGCGCCGGGGTTGTGCGCTTGCATCGATCTCAGGCGCCCGCTTTCTTCAGCACGACATTGGTTTGGTATCCGTTATTCCTCGCCCACCTTCTCTATCTCTTCGGGGAGTTTCTCGGCTTTTGACACACATGTTTCCGCCAGTTCGCGCTCCTCGTCCTCGCGATTCAGTACAAAGACCGCTTTTACAATCTGCTGCTGGTCTGTCCACCATGTGCTGAAAGAGCCTTCTTCCACATTGCCTACATGCAGAGGCACCAAACCTTTCTCTGCACGACCCCAGAATTCCCACGACAGATCGAACATGTCCGAGAAGAAATAGGGCGGAACATTATGCGTTTCGTGGGCGCCCATCATGTTCCGCGCGGCCAATTTCCCCTGGTCTACGGCGTTCTGCCAGTGCTCCACGCGCCCTCGTTTCCCGGTAACCGGATTCACAAAAGCGGCCACATCGCCCGCTGCATACACACCGTTGACGGTACTCTCAAGAAACTCATTTACGCACACCCCGTCTTCGACTCCTATCGGGGTATCCATGAACAAACCCACCGCCGGTTTGACGCCGACACCGGCCACGACAAAGTCGGCCTTGATAGCTTGTTCGGAGGCCAGGTGAATTTCCATACCTTCATTGGTTGCAGCAAACCGTTTGACAGCGTTGCCGGGAAGAATCTCGACCCCGTGTTGCAGGTAGTATCCCGTAAAAAACGTGGCCATGCGGCGCGTGAAAATTCTCTGCATGAAATACTCTTCAGGAAAAAGCAAACGCACCTTTTTCCCCTGCAGGGCCAAGCTTGCCGCCACTTCAAGGCCGATAAATCCGCCGCCGATCACTACCGGAGCATCCGCTTTGGCGCCGGCGTCGCGAATCCGTTTCGCATCGTCCAGGGTTCTGAGATATTGGATGCCCGCCTCTTGTGCACCATCGAGGTCGAACCGCCGCACTTCCGAACCCGTCGCAAGAAGCAATTTCTCATATTCGAATCTTTCCCCCCCTTCCGTCTCGATTACCCCCGCATCCACATCGAGCCGGGTTGCCCGAGCATTTAGATGGACGTCTATGCCATGCTCCTTGTAAAAGGACTCCGGTTTAATCAACACCCCTTCAATATCCTTATCCCCAGTCAAAAAACCCTTCGAAAGGGGAGGACGGTCATAGGGGAGGAATGCCTCCGCGGAAAAAATGGCTAATTCTCCCTTTCCGACACCTTGGTTTACGAACTCCTGAGCACTGTAGCCGGCAGTTGGACCGCCCCCCAAAATCACATAGCGATACGTATTCACAGGACCTCCTTTGTCTCTCTCGAGCCTTGTTTAGCCGCCTATTCTTGTAACCAATTTACACACCTCCGTGGCAATTACATACAACTTACGTCTCATGGCTCCGAAAAATTCCGGACTGAATCCACCGCAAATCCAGTTCTTCGGGATGCGCATGAAAGTATTCTTGCCGTTCAACCGTGTCTTTCACGGTTTCCAACGGCACTCGCCAAACGGGCTTTTTACCCGTCATTTCAGCCCTCCCCTGCATCGTGAAGCGGCCTTGTCGCAGACCCACCGCAAAGTGCTCCACCTGAAGACCCTCACCGCCCGCCAACAGGGCTACGGCGATTGTTCTACCGATGGGAGCCGTCTTCGCGGAAAGCATGTTAGCCAGAGGAGAATCCTCATTTTCCGCCACAATCTGGTTCAAAATTCGAA
>JAWODE010000467.1:0-8803 GCA_046483455.1 Candidatus Hydrogenedentota bacterium
CAATCGCAGCGTATCACCATACCTGCGATACGGGAGACGCTGACTGCGTACGGCGTATCCCCCCCCAATGATGACGCCATTCGGGCAACCTTCGGGATTCCCGTTCAGGAGTATGAAGCCTGGCTGGGGGGGTGGTGTCCGCCCGAAAGGGCCGCGGAGCTCGTAGACGCTACCAACGAGCGGGAACTCGAGCTGATTTCACAAGGCGGGGCCTTGTTCCCCGGCGTCGTGGAGATGTTGGAAGCGCTCAAAGATGTCGGGCACGCCTTGGCGACCTGTACCAATGCCTCCGTGGCCTACCTTGACCGCGTGCTGGATACTTACGAACTGCACCGGTTTTTTCAAATGAGCGTCTGTATCGGCCATGGCTTCGCGAGCAAAACCGCAATGGTCAGCCATATTATCGACACCATTCCCCTCCGGTCGGCAGTAGTCGTTGGAGACCGCCCCGGAGACATCGACGCCGCAAAAGCCAATCGCGCATATGCTATTGCCGCGGATTATGGATACGGTTCTCCCGCGGAGCTCAAGGGCGCCGACGCCCACGCACGGATGGCAAGCGAGATTCCGCTTATCGTTGAGCATGTAATGGCGGATGCTCGGTAAGGCGCCCGCATAAAAGGTTCTAAATGAAAGAGCGCCGAAATTCTCGGCGCGGGCTTCACAAACACGCTATTCTTTCTATAAATTGGCGAGAGGGTCGTACGGCTGCGGTTGCGCTTGAGGGGCCTGTGCCTCGGCTTCCGCTTTGCCTACGCGCTCGCGCTCGGTCGAGATACTGAATGCAAATAGAATCAGCGCAATGTGCCGTAGAGGAATAGCGCCAAGGACATTGCCCACACCCGAACGGAGATCATAGGCAAGGGCGTGTCCGAAAAGAATATCCGACAGGTAAAAAGCTATCGAGCCAAGCAGAATCACGACATTTGCGCGCGCGCCTATCGTGGCAATGCCGAATACCGTCATGGCGGTCAGCACAAGGCCGTATCCGATCAGGGCGATCTCCATCTCGATCGAAACTTCCTGATGAAGCCAAAAATAGCCCGCTGTGCTTAGTCCGACCAGAGGAATTGTCGCTCCGATACTCCATCCCAGCGAAAAGCCCCGCATCCAGAAAGCGATAAGAAATGCCGCATGCGCAGCGAGAAACGAGAGCGCACCGATAAGAAGCAGACCGCTGCCGCGATATAAAAACATTTCCCCTATAGCGGATAGGACCGTAGCGATGAAAATAGTCCGGCCGTAGGGACGCCCCAAGCCATTACCCGTGTACGCAACGGCAATGACTGCGGCCACGAGCGCGAACTGTAGATAACGCGCGATACCGAGAGCGCCGGCGAGTCGCAAGACCACTACCATCGCCAGAAGCCCTACGGCTATCCCTGCCGCCGTAAACTGACGCGAATTGCGCCCGAAGAACGCCATGAAGTCTTTGAGAAAATGGCGCTTGGTTTTCTCCTTGTAAAACGATGAGCCATCCGTGTAAGCAGGTCCACCCTCTTTATCCAGCTTGGCGCCGCATTCTCTGCACAGAATCTTGCCCTCGAAGGTTACGGCTTCCGAAGCCGGTTTCATCGCGCCGCAGGCCGCACAGATAAACTCTTCGCCGACTTGCGGGCCTCCTCCGGAACTGGGGGCGTCCTCGATCGCCGAGAGCCCGCCCAAACCCGAGAGGTCCCCCAAGTCTCCCAACAGGTCCGATGTGCCGCTCATGTCCGTAAGGCTGTCAGCCAAATTGCTCTGAAGGCCGAGATTCTCGGATAAGTCCAGATTGGACCCGCCGCCGGGGCTCCCAGGACTCTGCGCCGCTGGTTGTTGCCCGGCAGACTGTGGCTGTGGGCCTGGCGCCTGTCCGGCAGGTCGTTGCGGCATGTTTTGAAACAGATTCGGGGCAATTTTTTTCGCGGCCGTCCAGTTGGGAAGGCCTTCACGCCACACCAGCGTATTGGGAGTGATCTTCCCCTGCTGGGCGAGTTGACCCATTTGACGCCCATCCAGCGGGCCTACTTGTTTGTTTCCGTCTGCGTAATACCAATCCATGGCATCCTCTCGACCGGATTTTTACAGGTTGTGGGCGCCGCATGCCTCCGCGGCGGCCCTTGACTCTGGCGCATCGTAGCGCGGATGGCCTAACCGCGGGCGGCGAGCACGTCCTTCTCGTACTGTTTCACAATGTTGATCCAAGAACTGCCCGCGGGGACCTCGAGTTTCCGACAGTAATAATCCCAAACGGCTCCAAAGGGCAGCGTTTTAAGTTCCTCCAACAAGGCGAGGCGGGCTGTGTAATCGCCTGCTTGCTCGAGCTCGGCAAGTTTTTCGGAAGGTTCCAGCAAGGCGGCCAACAATGCCTTGATCATCGCCCGTGTCCCGATCACCCAGGCGGCAATGCGATTAATGCTCGCATCAAAGAAGTCTAGCCCGATGTGAATGCGGTTCACAAAATCGTGGCGGATGATCTCCTGAGCGATAGCGCGCAGCTCATCGTTCAAGATAACCACATGGTCGCTGTCCCACCGTACGCCGCGGCTCACATGCAGCAGGATCTCGTCCAGATACAACATCACGGAAGAGATCTTATCTGCGATACTCTCCGTGGGATGGAAATGCCCCGCATCAAGACACAGCAGCTTGTTATTCTCGATGGCATACCCCATGTAAAACTCATGGGAGCCCACTACATAGCTCTCGGAACCGATTCCGAATAATTTTGACTCGACGGCATCCAGGTTTTCCTGAGGATCGATTGCTTCCGCAAAAACGGCATCTAACGATTCCTTCAGGAGCGCACGGGGCGTTCTCCGGTCCACCGGAATATCCTTGAAACCATCGGGTATCCACAGGTTCGTCACGCAGGGCATTCCTAACTCGCGGCCCATGTGTGCGGCGATCTTGCGGCAGGCAATGCAATGCTCGATCCAGAATTTCCGGATGCCTTCATCGGAATGGGAGAGGGTGAATCCGTCATCGGCTTTGGGATGGGCGAAGCAGGTAGGGTTGAAGTCCATTCCCAAGCCGAGTTCCTTCGCCCAGTCGATCCACCCTTGAAAATGTTCGGGTTGTAACGCGTTGCGGTCCACCTTTTTCCCGCCCGTTTCGGCATACATGGAATGCAAATTAAACCGGTGTTTGCCCGGGATCAGGCTCAGGGCTTTCCCGGCGTCCTGGCGAAGCTCCTCCGGTGTTCGGGCTTTACCGGGATAATTCCCCGTGGCTTGAATCCCGCCACCCGAAGCCGCATCGACGTGCTCGAAACCGCCGACATCATCTCCCTGCCAGCAGTGAATCGATATCGGGATAGCACTCAAGCGCTCCAAAACTTGCGCTGTGTCCACTCCGTACTGGGCATAGACTTCCTGCGCGTTAAAATAGGCTTGTTCAATTAAGGCCTCATCCGCATCTGGAAACATCGTTCTTTCCTTTTACTTCACGTAAACGTGATTGATCCCTCTTCAAGCACCAAAAATACATTATACCCTAACGCCCCGTATCAGCGGCAAGCAAACCAGGGGCAGCAAACCAGGGGCAAACCAGGGCAATCGCACCTAATTCGCTTCTCAAAAACGCTTGTTCTGGCAAAGGTGACCTTTATTGAAGCTTGGTCATTTCAGCTGCATCCTTAACTTGGGTGTGGGACCACGCGGGCTTGGATGGTCATTTCCGTGGGGTGTGGGACCGGCGCCCTCGCCGGTCATTTATCCGACCGATTGCCGAGGGCGGCGGTCCCACACCAGAGAGCGTTCTTAGCAGAGGCCTCATGTTCCGCTGCCTTGAAAACTCATTTTTCCCGCCGCTGGTCGTAAGCCACGACCGTAACGGGCGGCGGGTTTTCGAACCCGCCATTCGTGAGGGCCTCAGACGTTCTTAATCCGAGATGGCTCATGTTTCGTTGTCCCCGCCGTTTTCCTCCCGTTCGGAGGTGCGGTCGCGTCCCTTGCCCCGCTTTTAGTATGCTTGGCATCATCAGGCACGGGGAAATCGAAATTACTCATACGCAGAGAGACCCGCGTCTCTACTGGAAATCAAGGTTTTTGAGGAGGATATTGTTTATGGCGACAAATTGCCCGAATAAAGAACGCAATATGGAATTTTGCAACTGCACTTATCCCGGATGCTCCAAACACGCGGTGTGTTGTGAATGCATCCGGTCCCATTTGAGAAACCGTGAATTGCCCGGATGCTGTTTTCCGCCTGAAGTAGAGAAAACGTATGATCGGTCTTTCGAAGCCTTCGCGCGGGCCTGGAACCTGTAGGCGGTCTGCCCGAGTTCTTGGGTGGACATATTAATCCGAAACAGGTTAGATTCTCGGCACCGGGGTTTTTCTTCCCCCTTATCTCAATCAAATAACAACCTTACGCAAAGCCTATAGTTTCAGTTTCGGCGGGTTATTCTTTCTTGGTGGGCCGCGCCGGACGCACTGGCTTCTCTGGAGGCGTCGGCCGGGGGAAATCATCCGTCCGCGGCATGTCCGGCCGCGCCGGCTTTTCGATTTCGACAGGGTCCGGGCGCTTCGCGGTGGGCTTGTCTTCTTCCGGTGTCCACAAAGGACTCAATTTGGGCGGTTGGCGGTCTGGGGGCCATGCCGGCAGCGGTTCGTACTCGTTGCGCCAGCGCCTCTCGGCAACTTCGCGCAGTTCCGGCTGTCTCCGTAGCCTGTCCAGGTATATCCAATATGCCCGGTCTAGTCCGTCGGTTCGCCGCACCAGCCGATGCCAGTGGCGAAGCCAGGCACGGGCGTCAGGTTCGTGCGCCAACGCGAGTTCCCGTCGGTGCCAGACCCAGAACCGGTGGGGATACTCGCTGAAATGGGTGTTCAGGTAGCCAAAGGCCTTTTCAACAGAACTCTCAGCGTCATAAGCCGTTTTCCACCACGGAAACACGCGGAGATGGACCTGGGCGTTGTCGTGAAGCGTTTGGAAATCCGTCTGCAAGCGCTCGACCAGCGGTTTCTTCTTGCGCGCGGCTTCGGCAAGCGGCGCCAATGCTTCAGGTAACGGTTTTACCCATCGCGGATTCTCGAGAAACGTCAATGCTTTATCGGGGTGTGCGCGCAGGTACGCCAGGGCCGGCCCCCACGTTTCGCGGGTGCCGCGACGGGCTAATTCGAAGCGGTGTAAATCGTCAACTGCCGTCCGTGCGGCTGAATCCCGGACCAGAAAACTGTAATACGTGTCCATGCGGTGCGCAACGTCGGGATATCTCACGAGTGCTTCGTCGAAACGGATAAACGCTGCTGAGAATCCCCGGGTCGGCATCAGCGACGTGAAGGCGTCCTCTGCCGTCGCGATGGACGGATGTTTTTCGAGCCAGGCGAGGTAGCCCCGGTGCTGCTGAAGGAGTTTCGGGTTGTTTTCGAGAGCACGCTCGACCCCTGCGTTAGGTTCAATAAGAAGGCCGGCAAGCGGCGCCGCACCTTCCGCGGCCGCGAACAATGCCACCAGTACCAGATAGCCGGTACTCATGCAATCCCCAGTTCGGCGGCGAGGTCGAGCACGGTGAACCGGTTGCGAATAAACCGCGCCCGTTTGACCGCCTTCTCGAATTCCTCGGTGGGGGCATCGAGTTCTTCCGCGGTGACGGGGCCTCCCGCCGCCCTGATTGCCCAGGCAACCGTGTCAGAAGGAACGTAATCCCGCCACACGCCTTCCTGCAATGCCTGAAATTTGGATGTAAAGCGGGCGATTTCCTCGCGCAGTTTGTCAGGCGGCAGAGCTTTCTCGCGCCATTGGGCCAGTACTTCGGCTGCGACGGCCGGACCCCAATCCTCTTCGGTCCACGCGCGGATTTCGTCATCTGACGGTTGGACTTCGACCAAGGCATCGGGCTCCAGTGCATCCGGATCAAGCGACAGAATTTGTTCCCACAGACCGAGGCAATGAATGGTACCCACCCCGACCTGTGCGCCGTGCAGATCATGGGGGCTACCATAGAGAGCGCTCTTCATATCAAGGTAATGCGAGAGTAGGTGTTCACCTCCTGACGCCGGCGAAGACGAACCTGCCGCGAGCATGGAGAGCCCGGACAACAGGAGCGCCTCGAGCGCCACAGCCAGCGCTTCCGGTTCAGCGCGGCCAACGCCCGGCGCGGTTTCGAGCATTTTCTCGACCGTGCCTTCGTAAAACTCCATCGCTTTGGGCGAATAGTATTCGTTACGGAGTAAATGTGCGGTCCGCCAATCCGATGCCGATGAACATTTGGAGAGAAAATCCGCGACACCCGCGGCCGCCATGCGTTGCGGCGCGGTAGCCACGACTTCCGGGTCCGCGAATACCCCCATGGCCGGAGTGCATGGCGTGGTTCGCTTGAGGCCCCGGACTTTGAGCGCGGTAATCCCCGAAGTGTAGCCATTCATGGATACCGCCGTCGCATAGAGCAGCGCGGGCTTGCCGAGCTTTGTGCCCGCATGCTTGGCGAGGTCGCAGAGAGTACCCGAACCCACGGCGACAAAAAAGTCCACCTCTTGCCCTGCCGCGGCGACCTCGTCGCCGAGTTCCTCAGTGGCATCTAAAGGATCGGGACCATAAGTTTTATGGATGATGTGTTTTCCCGCGGCATCGAGCGCGGAAATCACCTTGTCCCCTCCCACGGCCAGGGTGTTTTCGTCCGCCACGATGAGGCAGGAATGGCCGAGACGCTCGCTCGCGAAAACCGCGAGGCGGTCGGCGGCATCCGTTCCAACATGGCAAGCCTGTATCGGCTGATTTGCGATTTGTCGAATCGCGGCTGCAAGGGTAGTTTTCATGGGTGCGTTAATGCTTTCTATTGTTGCGACCGACTCTGCTCTTCGTGCTGCTTGAGTTTGCGCCAGAGGGTGTTCCGGCCAATGCCGAGGGCGCGCGCCGCCTTGGTCTGATTCCCCCGGAACCGGTCCAACACGGCCCGCACATACCGAGCCTCAACGTCCGCCAAGGTCAGTGGTTCCCCCTGTTGCGGCGGCAATAAGCCTAACGCCGCACGCTCGACCTGCAACTCGAGTTCTCCTGGCTGCAGTGGGACCAGCACATAGCCATAAGCTCCCGCGCGCATGGCCGCCAGTGCTGCACCAAGCTGCTCCAAATTCGTCAATACAATCGAGGGCCCGGTTTTGAGATGCTCCATGGCACGTAGTGCATCGTCCGTAAGGACTACCTCAGTGGGGGGCTTGCCAACCGAATGACCGGCATGTTCCAGGCGCTCCCGTACGGCCGCTTTGAGTTCAGCGTTTTCGATGTCCAGTTCGACACACGGCATAGCATGGCGAGGCTACACCTTTGCGGTCGTTAAACGCAACGGCGCGGGGGCAATCGCCCTCTCATGGAGGTTATTGGGGCCGGGACCAACGCTTGAAGGTTCCCCGACAACCTGTCAGGATGTGCGCAAGTTACTGAAGTTGTACATTGCAATAATGAGGGGGAATCCATGAGAGTGTTTTACAGAGCGTTCGTGGGTATGGCCATAGTTTGCGGTGGGCCTGCGCCGATGGTGGCAGGGGAAGTAACCCCGGAGATTCATGACCGAGCCGTTGCAATTCTGCGCGAGGCGGTGCGCAATGACACCGAGTGGGTGCGGGTCCATGCGGCGGAAGCGTTGCTCCGGAACGGGGCGCCGGAAGGCGTCGAGGAAGCATTTCTGCCCGAGGTCGAAGATAGTCCGCCCAGGCACCGGATTGGCGTGTGGCGTGTGTTGGCCCAGGCGCAAGACGATGCGCAAGCGCGCGAGGGCTATGTCCAGCGCATTCGCGAGGCTTTTCTTGATCTGGATGGTCCGGACCGCCTGCATGCCGCCGAGACGCTGGGTAAACTGGGCGACGCGAAACGGTCCACGCAACTCCTCAATGCGGTGACCGAGGACAGCCCTATGGGTGCCTATGCGCGGCTTATCCTGGCCAATACGGGTGCGGTCGAGGATGCCGAGTACCTCGCGGCGTTACTGGGTTCGTATGATGAGGGAGTACGGCGATCGACGGCGTATGCCCTTCGATTTGCCCCAAATCTTGACGAGCCAACCACTGAGCGCGTGCGGGGCACCGCCTTGGCCGAACCCGAGGACTCGCCGGTTCGGCTTAATCTTTTGATCGCGTGGCTGGCGCATGCCGACGAAGCAGAACGGGTGCGTATCAAAGAGTTGCTGATGCCTTACGCGGCAAGCGAGAAAAAGGCCGAGCGGTATCAGTTCGGCGAAGCGATGGCGTTGGGCGGAGGCGACGGCGATGTTCCGGTCTTGCTGAAATTACTGCAAGATGAAGATACGGACGTGCGGATCAGTGCTGCCAACGCCCTGCTGAGTATTGAGAGGCGGGGGAGAGGCACGGACTGACACAGCGCAGCGTAGCCGCAACCAAAATAGAAACCAAGGAGTCCACCCCCGTCCGCTTCGCGGAGTAAAACACACGGCTTCGCCGTTGCGGGGAAGACGCATACCTTCGGTATTGCGGGGCCGCCAGCGGCTTCAGGGCCTGGCGCCCGCTCAACAGTAGCTCTACCCCCAAATCCGCGCGTAAGGAGGGCGAGCGGCAATATTGGGCGCTCGGGAAGCCGATGATGGGCGAAAAGGGGCCAGGCCGGGGTCAGTTTTGGCATTGTGCCGAAGACAAAAAGATGTTTTGAATAGATCTATAAAAAGTTTACCTGTGTTTGATGACCATACAAACATGTTAGATATTGTAAAAAATAACGGTACTAACATAGGGTATGATGATGTGGTGTTAATCACAAAAAACAATATAAAAAAGATTGTTCGACTGTCAGAATAGACGGTTAAGGATGTTGATGGGCACCCTATCGGCTCTCTTTTTATCGGCAGAGACATCACAGCAGATATCAAAGT
>JAWODE010000151.1:0-3741 GCA_046483455.1 Candidatus Hydrogenedentota bacterium
TACGTCTGGTATACCAAGGTCGTCGAATCCGTGCCTTTATACCCCTCGGGTTACAACGGCACCGTGTGGTACGCCGTATCAACAGACGAAGGCCACACCTGGCAGGAGCGCCGCGAAGCCCTAGGGGGCTCGGAAACCGGATTCGACTCGTTCGGCGTATTTACGCCCAACATCCTGGCGGCGGAAGGACGCTTCTTTCTCTATTACACGGCCGTCGCGAAAGGATTTGTCAACAAAGGATACACGCAAATCGGTAAGACGGCCATCGGAGTTGCGGTATCCGATAGCCCTGACGGCCCATGGACAAAATACGAAAAGAATCCCGTGCTCGTAACAAGCGATGACCATGCGCGGTTCGACAGCTACCGCGTAGACGATGCGTGTCTTATCATGCGTAAAGGCCAATACTGGCTGTATTATAAAGGGCGCCAGTGGGAACACACGCCCCGTGAAACCCGGATGGGCGTAGCCGTCGCGGATACGCCGATAGGGCCCTTCATCAAACAGAATAACGGTCGCGCCGTTCAAGACAGCGGTCACGAGGTGTTGGTATGGCCCTATCGCAGAGGCGTCATGTCGCTGGTCTCGAATACCGGTCCCCATGGCCGTACCCTGCAATTTGCACCTGATGGACTGGACTTCGAAGCCATCGTACGCGACCTCAAAAACCAGCCAAACGCCCCGGGGATCTTCCGAAGGGACCTGTCAGGAAAACCGGCCTATAACGGCCCCGTTTCATGGGGCATCGCAATGATGCACAGCCATCCGCCCTACCTTGTCCGCTTCACCTGCGAACCTTGACTTCCTTGGCCGAATGGACAGGTTTCGGAATCCAGCAACAAAGCGCTTCCCAAACGCGGGCGGGAAGGGTATGAATGACGTGCCGCCGTGTCATTCCGTGTTGATGCCGTATTCCTTCATTTTGCGCCAGAGGGTGGAACGGGAGATACCGAGTTTTTCGGCGGCTTCGGTCTGGTTGCCATCGAGCTTTTCGAGAGCGCGCCGGATGAGTTGCTCTTCCATTTCTTTGAGGGTAGGGATATCGTCACTGGCGTAATGCGGCAGTGCGAACGGGGCGCTGCCGCCCGCCCGCACTTGGTCAGGCAGATCACGCGCCCGGATGATCTCGTCATCGGCCATGATCACGGCATGGGCAATAATGCTCTCGAGTTCACGCACGTTGCCGGGATAGGAATAGTTGCGCAAATAGGCCTGGGCATGTTCGTCGAACCCCTCGATACGCTTACCAAAGCGGGTGCTTATGTGATTGACGAAATGCCTGACCAACTGGGGGAGGGCGTCCATGCGTTCCCGCAATGGCGGCACCCGCACCTGGATAACATTTAGTCTGAAATAAAGGTCCTCGCGAAAATTCCGCTCGGCCACCGCTTCCTCGAGATTGCGATTGGTGGCGGCCAATATGCGCACATCGACGTGTGAAAAGGAAGACGAACCCACCGGCCGAATCTCGCCGTTTTGAAGAACCCGGAGCAGTTTCGCCTGGGTGGCCAGGCTCATTTCTCCCACCTCATCCAAGAAGATCGTGCCGCCATCGGCCTCCTCGAAAAGGCCTCGCTTATTGGCATCGGCTCCGGTAAATGCCCCTTTCACGTGACCGAACATCTCGCTCTCGAGCAGCTGCTCGGGTAGCGCCGCGCAGTTGACCGCGATAAAGGGCATCTCACGCCGGCGGCTCAACCGGTGTATTGCATTGGCGATGATCTCCTTACCCGTACCGCTTTCCCCAAGGATAAGCACGGTGCTGTCCGTCGGCGCCACCTTCGTAATAATCTCGATGACCCGTTTCATCGACTTCGATTCGCCAATGAACTCCTGGAACAAATTCTGCTCGTAATCCTGCATCGCCGTCTGCGTCTGCAGATTGCGCCGGGCTTTGTTTACGGCAAGGGCAACGTCCGAAGGGGTCGAACTCTTGGGAAGGTAGAAAAATGCGCCGCGCCGAATACCGGCCAGCGCCTTTTCGATCCGCGCGATTTCAACAATCAAGATAAGCTGGGCATCAGAAAGTTGCCGACGGATATACGTGACGAGGTCCAGGTCGCTCTCGTCATCCAGCGCCATGTCCAGCACAATAATTTCAAACGAGTTCCGGCTGACGAGCCGTAAGACCCCCCGCGCATCATGGCAACGCTCGACCTGGTACCCCTCGGTCTCGAGGAAATTACCCAGAGCACGGGCATAAGGCGTATCCCCGCTCGCCACAAGAACATGGGCGCGAACTTCGTCTGAACTGTTGCGCATCGAAACGTCTTGCTTAGCCATAGCTGCAATTGTACCAAAACGAAGCAGGCATGCCAAGTCTATTCTGAAAATGCGACACCCCGGTCTCGTGAAAGACCGGGGTGAAAAGGGGGAAGCCAGGCCCGCAGGATCGGATCGGGGTTGGCAAGCGTGGTGTCGTACGGGAGGTTACACTGCTGCCAATACGGGCCTGGCTTTGGAAACGCGCAAAAACTCCTCCAATTGCTGACTCTCGTCTTCTGTTATATCGAGAAATCGGACGCCAAAGTGGTGTAAACCATTCTTGAGCAGCGCGCACCAGCACACGTGGCCCTTGCACTCGATGGCGGGACCGTTCTCGCCAAGCTGCAAGCACACCAATAGCGGCGTGCCCGCCAAAAGCGGCCGCAACCATGTAAGCCGCACGCCCGACAACGAAAGGTCGGCGGAGCGCATGAGCAAAGGCCGCCTTTCGCGAGGCTCGTATAACCAGGTAGCGATTTCAATCGCATGTCTGATATGTCGCCTGCGTTCCATGTCTACTTTAACGTTCCTGAATCTGGGGTGTGTAACTGTCTCCGCATATATAATAGACGCTCTTGAACACTCTTTTGGTGACAAGAAATCTCGAAGTCACCGGATTCTTTACGTCCCTTCCTACCCTCTCCCTCCAATTATTCAACGGGTGAGCCGCTACCGTGTTCACATCCAATGGCAGGAAAACGCCGCTTCACTCACACGCTTTGATATACAGACGACGGCATCCTTTATTCATTCAAGCGCATTTGACTAGCTTCACGGAAGATATGCGCATTTCCCTGCGCCTTGTCTTCATAAATGAGCAGTCACAATAGAACTGATCATCAAATCGGTTAAATAGTTCCTTGAGACCGGAAGAATGGGAGGACTCGTAATCCTTCACGGGGTTTGCGGAATTTTGAAACGCTAAAAGAGCGCGCCTTGAGGACCCTCCGGCGGGGTCAGGCCGAAATGTTTGTACGCACTCATCAACGCGACGCGTCCCTGGGGCGTACGTTTGATGAAGCCAAGCTGAATCAAGTAAGGTTCGTGCACTTCCTCGATGGTCTGCGGCTCCTCGCCGATGGCAACGGCGAGCGAGTTGACGCCTACCGGTCCACCGCTGAATTTGTCAATGATAGTCGTGATGATCATCTTGTCCATGTCATCAAGACCAAGCTGGTCTATCCGGTGGAGCTGCAGCGCCGCATCGGCCACTTCGCGGGTGATCGTCCCGTCGGCCTTCACTTCGGCATATTCGCGCACGCGCCGCACGAGACGGTTTGCAATTCGAGCCGTTCCTCGCGACCGGCGCGCGATTTCGTACGCCCCCTCATCGTCAATGGGGGTCGAGAGAATGCGCGCCGAGCGCTTCGCAATAATCCTCAGCTCCGCGGGGGAATAAAAATCAAAGCGGCACATGTCGCCGAAGCGCGCGCGCAACGGAGGCGTAAGCAGACCCGCGCGCGTCGTGGCTCCGAT
>JAWODE010000690.1:0-4907 GCA_046483455.1 Candidatus Hydrogenedentota bacterium
CTCTCGACTTCCGTTCGGGCGGAGTAACTCCATGGTAAGCAGACGACCGCTGTCTGCTGTATCGCCGAGGTAGAAGCCCCGTACAGATCCCCCAAACTGGCGCTCCAGGCCGCTCAGCACTGTGGTCCGATTGGCCGACGACTCCCACGTATGATGCGGCGATGCCGAATCGTAGGGGTCATTGCGCCCACGCAGGTAGGGCAGCGTTTCACTGGCATCCCACACGTCTTCGTTGTTTGCCGTATGGCCGCCGCTGCTGGAGAAGTACACCGCCTCGATGAGATGCGACTCAAAGGCGGTCTGTCCGAACAAGGCGCTTTGCTGATCGCCGCACATGCCGGCAATGGGTATCGAGCCGCCGAAGACAGTGGTTTCCCCAAATATGCCGCTCGTAGGCATCACTTCGGGAAGCATTTGGCGGGGCACCTCGAGGTGCTCGAGAAGCGTGTCATCCCACCGGTGCTCGAAGATGTTGTAAAGAAGGGTACGCGAAGCATTGGTGGGGTCCGTTGCGTGTTTCCCCGTGAGTTTATACAGCAGCCAGGCGTCGATGGTTCCGAAACACAGTTCGCCTTTCGCGGCGCGTTCGCGCGCCCCCGGCACATGGTCCAGCAGCCATTTCACCTTGGTGCCCGAGAAGTAGGCATCCAACACAAGGCCGGTGCGATCGCGGAACGTCTCGGTCAGGCCATCGGCGGCCAACTGTTCGCAAATGTCGGTGGTGCGCCGGCACTGCCAGACGATGGCGTTGTGAATGGGTTCGCCGGTAGTTCGGTCCCAGACCATGGCGGTTTCGCGTTGGTTGGTGATGCCGATCGCCGCGACGTCTTCGGCGGTGAGACCGGCGTCCGCGAGGACCTTACGGGCGGTGTTGCATTGTGTGCGCCAGATATCCTCGGGATCGTGTTCGACCCAACCGGGCTGAGGGTAGATTTGCTTGAACTCTTCGTTGCACAAGCCATGAATGACCCCCTCGCGATCAAACAGAATGGCCCGCGACGACGTTGTGCCCTGGTCCAATGCAAGAATGAAATTTTCCCCCATAGGTTCTCCTTAGTACATACTGATTTCCTTGCTTTTCAGGGATTGGGGTTACTTTCCTACGAAACGCATGTTTCCGTAGCTTTCGTACGAATGGAACCCGTGTGTTGCTTCTCCTGGAAAGGATTTGAGCAGCAACGGTTCCTCGAAGAGCTTCGAGTAATCATAGCGAAACGCTCCAAAGGTCCACTCTGTGCCGATGCCGGGCTTGCCGGCCTCGCGAAACGCTTCCCAGGGAATAGCCGCCTCGATGATGTACCCCAAATCGTCATCGCGGTGATCGTTGTCGCTGCCATTAAGGGTCGAGGCGGCCTGCATCCCGGAATTCCATCCCTTGAACCGGTTCGCGCCGCCTGCGCCGCGGCTGGGATAGCGGGCGTCAAAGACCGTTGCGTTGGGAGCGATGACAAACTCGTAGTAGAGCAGCTCGTCGCGGGAGGGTTTCACGAAAAACTCGCCCACATCGCCATTCCAGAGGGAATCGTCGCGTTGGTCCGAGAAGGACCAGATGTCTTTGTCTTCACACTGGTAGGCAAGATAGAGAAATTCGGAATCCCAAAGCATGCGGAGTTCCGTGGGAGAAATGATTTGGGCGTTCTCGGGGCTGAACACGAAAAAATGACTAATAACGTTCGCCCGTTGCCACGCCGGCTCGTCGAGGCGGCCGTCAATGGTTATAGCTTGATCGGTCTGCCGGACGAGATATACGCCGGTCGCCCGGGCGGATGATGGCCCCATAGACTGGCACCCAATGTGTGCTAAACCAAATGCAAGCGTCCCCAAAACTATCAGCGTCCTTCGCATCTTGTTCGCTCCTTGATTTGCTACTCGTCATCATCGTCAACATCATAGCGTCCAAAGACGCGTCCGTCATCCGCTTCATCGCGTTTGAGAGTGGCGAGCGTTCCGAACAGGTTCTTGATATCGACAACCCCTCCAATGGCAAACCAGAGGGTCGTCAATACGGCAACCGTCACCGAAATGATCACCCACACTGCCCAGAACGTGGCCCATGTGTCGATCGAGGACTCTTGGGCAAGGTTCAGCTTCACCAGCCCGTGATAGCCGAATCCCACTGCGAGGACGAATATCCATCCGAAGGACCACGCGAGATTGCTGTAGCAAATGAACTTGTCGCCGAGCGAGTACTCTTTCGCCGGGAGGAATGTGCGCAAGCCTTGCACGGGCGGGACTCCGCCCGCAATGTGGTCCCCTTCGATGGCGTACTTGCCACGATGCAGAAGACGGTCCATGTTTATGGGCCGTTTTCCCGCCAGAAGCCAATCGTAAAGCGAGAAACCGGCGTAGGCGGTGATAGCGCTGATCATCGCGAAGAAGTTCACCCATTGACCATCAATCGGGAACACGTCAGGGCCCACCTCCCAATGTATGCCCGGGACGCGCCCCGAGATGCCCTCGAGCACCACCTGCACGCTGGACAGCAGCGTCGGGGTGTTGGCTTTCATCCATGGGTAGAGCGTAGGCCATGTCTGTTGTAGCGCAATGCCTGATACGGCGACGGTGGCCCCGACAATCAACGAGGCGAACGCGCCTTTTGTGGAACCGCGTTTCCAATACAAGCCGCCAATGATCACCGAACCGGCGCCGCCCAGCCAGATCGCGCCCGTGATCGCAAAGAACATGAAGATATATTCGGTTTGCCGGAAAAGCATACTCCAGAAAAAAATGAACACTGCCACAAAGAAAATGGACATGCGCAACAGAAAGATGTGCTGTTTAGGCGTTAAGGGTTTCTTGCGTAAGGGTAAAACCACGTCCTGTACGAAGATGCTTCCCCAGGAGTGCAGGTACGTGTTGTGGGTCGAGATGAACGCCATCAGCATTACGGCGGACAACAGCCCCACGATGCCCCGGGGCAGGACTTTGGCCAAGACAAGCGGGACGGTCATTTGTTTCTGGAGTGTTTCGGTCTCGATACGCTCGAGTGCCTCGGTAACCTCCTGGGCGGTTTCCATTTCCTGAGGGTTGTGCATGACCACGTAGGCGCCGATGGGGAGCATCACAATCACAATGGTGAACACAATGGTGCGCCATACGGTCAGGATGCCCGCCATTTTGGCCTCATGGGCATTTTTGGCGGAGCAGTAGTAACCCTGGGACCCTTGCCAGGCCCGGAAACCATAGATCACCGTAAAGACCTGGATCAGGAAATACCAGGGATTGAATCCAGGGTGGGCGGTTGTGCGAAAGGGATGCAGCAAAGAAGCATCGGCGGGGGGCGCGGTTTTCAGGGTCTCCATAATGTCGGACCAACTGAAAATGGAGAATAGAAATAACAAGATGATCAACAGCACCACATTGGTGAACATGCCCTGGATGAAGTCAGTAAGCATGACCGCAATCTGGCCGCCAATAAACACAAAGAATATGGAGAGGGCCAGCAACAGAAACATCACCGTAGGGAACATCGGTATGCCGAGGCCTGGAACTTCCATGGGCAGCCCGCAGAAATGGATGAAAAACCGCGCTCCGACCGACGGAAAGATGCCGAAATTCACAATTCCCGAAATCCAAATAACGAACCCCGAGAAAATGCGGAAATTCCGGCTGTAGCGCATCTCAAAGAACTGGGCGAGGGTGAGGGCGCGCGTTTCCCGAAACCGGTACGCCACCCAGCCGGAAAGGGCAATCAGCAGCATCACGGGCATCCACATGAGGTCGCGCCACCAGACCGCCGTGAAGCCTGCTTCGTAGTACATCTCGAAAAAGGCCACGACGCTGACGGCGCCCATGTTGGCCATGCCAATGGCTATACAGAGCAGGTACCGCCCGGCGCTGCGGTTGGCTGCAAGGAAATCGGCCACACTGCGGGTGTACCGGTTGGTATAGATGCCCGCACTTACGACAAACACAAGAAGACCGAGCACAATAGTCCAGTCCATCCAGTGCATGTTCACGTTTACTCCCCTCCCTTGAAACAACCGCCCGGTGCGTCCTCCAATGGCGGCGCATTTGTTAGATTGATCACTGAAAACCAACGGGAAAGGGTGTTATGGGTCTTTCACGAGCATGGCGCATATCGCGGACGAGCGGAGCAGCCATAGTGTGGCTTTTGCTTCCGTTGCTCTTTCGGCTCGACCCCCCATAGGCTCTCCTGCGAGGTACGCGTGCACCCCCGGACAATACCCGGATCGTGACGTTGTGTCAACTTCTATCATCGTTTCTAATCGCCGGATAAGCCGGGGCAACGCACCGCAAAGGATGTTGGAGACAAGTATTGCGCCATGACTTTCAGGCCCCACCCGGTGAACGAGTTGCAGAAGTCGCACGACGGATAACGCGATGGATTTGAGGACTGGTCTTTCCTGGAAAGGCCAAACCCGATGATGTGGTCTACGAATGATTCCCATTGGCTGAAAGGGCCGGAGACTATCGCTGGAACACCAAAGTCACATTTGCAGACGCGGCGTGTTTGTAAGTCCGGTAGGTTCGACACGCCTCGGTCTGTTTCCGGAGAGCTGCAACCTTTTGTACGAGATATTCAGCGACCCTGAAAAGGGTCGAATTTGAATAGCCGCGGGCGTCAGCCCGTGGATTACGTATTCCCCAAAAAACCCGGCCCTGAAGGGGCCGAACATCGCCGCGGATGCTTCTCACTCTATCATAAGGAGCGCGGACGTACCCGTCCGCGGTGGTCTTATGGACGGGCTTTCGAGCCGAAGCGCCGGGATAAGCCGGCAGGAAGTAGAGAGTGAAAGTCTCTTGCAGTGAAGGCATAGCGAGCCACACTGGCCCCCGAGTCATGGCTGTTTGTCCCCGAGGACTTGTGGCAAGCGTTGACAGGGGCAGGTGCGGGCTGGGTATTGAGCCGCGAAAGAGCCGTGGTCCGGAGTGCCGACGCCGTG
>JAWODE010000704.1:0-3056 GCA_046483455.1 Candidatus Hydrogenedentota bacterium
GTTCACCGGAAATCAAAGGGAATACATTTCCGGCAAGAGTGGAACCCCACAGATGGAACAGAAAAAAAGCAAAGTCACTCCGCCGGATACGACAAAAGAATTCAAAGTTGCTAGCATCGAAGTAGGCATAGGGGCCACTTATCACTACCGTCTCGGGCTCTCGAATGAAGCGGTTCACGATGGTGGAAAGCCAGCAAGGTGGTGCCTGGGTATCGACATCAATGAAGGCAATGATGTCTCCCGTGGCCACCTAGCGCCCCTGCGGGGCTCCGGACGGGTCTCCCAGGATGGTGGATTTTTGGGATTAGCGGGGCTATGGGGCTGCCGGAACGGTGAATTTTCGAGGCAGACCACGGTTTTTTGGAGAATGCAGGCAGAAGTAATGCTTCTTTGAACGCAAGGCAAAGAGTTGGCAGGAAGGCCATACGGAAAGGGCGTGAGTGCGCTTTATCTTCTCAGCGTTCTCTGCGGCTCTGCGTTGAAATGGTCTCGACATTGAACCACGAAGGCACGTAACACGGGGAATGAACTGCATGATTTGATCTCTAGTGTCTTTTTCTGCAAGATACTGAGAAGGCGGTGCGGGTTTTTGTCCCCTCAATTTCACATTTCAGGAGTCAGCGTAATGGCCAAACGACGCAAAAAGAAGCAGTCTGCCAAGAAGAAGAGCAAGGGATCCAAGAAACAATCCCAAACCGATCGCCCTCAGGAGGATGTATCGGAGGACATACCCTTCGACCGGGGATTCATGGAGAAGGTGCTGCGAAAATTTATCGAGGAGGGCGAAGGCGGGGACAGGGAGCAAACGCCTCTCGATAGGGCGCAGGACCTCATCTATGATGCGTGGGAAGAACCCGAGTCCCTCAAACGGTGTGCCATGGCACAAGTAGCGCTGGAGATTTGCCCCGATTGCGCGGACGCTTACAGCCTACTGGCGGAAGAGACATCAAGTTCGTTGCGGTATGCCATCGAGAAATTCACACAAGCAATGGAGGCCGGCGAACGGGCCCTCGGACCAGAGCCCTTCCGCGAGGACGTGGGGCATTTCTGGGGGCTTCTCGAGACGCGGCCTTACATGCGTGCCCGGAACTCTCTTGCGCAATGTCTTTGGGAAGCGGCCCGGGACGACGAAGCCATTGGTCATGCCCGCGAATTACTGCGCCTGAATCCTGGGGACAATCAAGGCATCCGGTATATCCTCATCCATTGGCTCATCGAGACCCAACGCGACGATGAAGCATGGGAACTGTTGAATGCTTACGCGGGGGAGGGCATGGCGACGTGGCTGTACTCGAAGGCACTGCTCCTGTTTCGCAAAGAAGGCGATACAAAGAATGCTCGCGAGGCGTTGCAGGCCGCCATTTCCGCGAACGAGCATGTGCCCGATTTCCTCCTGTTGCGGCGCGATCTGCCCGACGAAGAACCCGCGTATTACAGCCCGGGCGATGAACAGGAAGCCAGCATGTACCTTAATGGAGCTCACCAAAGCTGGATTCGTACGTCCGGCGCTATGGAATGGCTCGAAGCCCAGACCTCGTGAATCGTTCCGCGCATCGTGATGCCGGGTGAGCTTGCGAAACAGTCTACTTTGTTCGCGTCAGCATGAGGGTATACATGCCCGATGGATTTTCCTCGAAATGGTCGGGGTACTTCCCTTCAGGCGAAAACTGAATCTCAAGCTCGTCCGCGGATAGCGCGCGCACGATCCCAAAACGTGTGGTCAGGTCGGCGGGGTCATTACCGAACTTGCCGAGATAAAGGGCGATCCGCGCGGGGGTGGATTCGCAGTCTAGTCGGTAGTCGCCTTTGGTGCCACCGCCCGAGCCGTCCTTGAACCGTTCGGTCATGTCATACCTGCCGTTTTTCTCGAATATGACGGTACCCTCGGTAGCGCGGTCATTGGGCGCGATGGCCCATGTTCCTACGATAAGCTGATCGAGGGAAGCCGGTGCGGTGTCCTGCGATGCCGCTTGGGCCGCGTCTTGTTTCACCAGCTCAACGCGGCGATTCTTGGCGCGGTTTTCATCGCCGTCGTTGGGCGCGACTGGCCTGGTTTCGCCGTACCCCTTCGCGGTAAGGCGGCCTTCGTCAATCCCGAACAGCAACAGGAAGCTACGTACGGTCCTGGCGCGCCGTTGCGATAACTCGAGGTTGTAGTCGTCCGAGCCCTGGTCATCGGTATGGCCCTGGACTTCCAAAGCAAGGTCGGGGTTGTCCTGCAGCAGGGTCACGACGTGCTCCAACTGTTCGAGCGATTCCTTTTGCAGGCTCGCCTTGTCGTAATCGAACAGAATGCCGTAGAGCAACACCCGGCCGTCCTTGTCCAAGGCGGCCTTCATCTCGGCGGGTCCGAATTTGAGAGATGTGGCAAGCGGCTTTTCATCGACGATGGTGAGATATTGCTGGCCAAGAGTGGCTACCGCCTCGAGTTCGCAGTACGTGATTCCCCCATCATCGCGCGGGACCGTAAACGTCAATACGCCTTTGGGGTCCTCCCAAAGCACCTCGCCGCCTTTTTCCTCGGCAGCGGCCCGGAAATTTTCCTGGAACTCCACTCTCGATATGTCCGTGACCCGGCTGCCGTCCGCATTGCGCACTCCATACAGCAGCCGCCAGTACTCACCCTTCACCAGTCTTTTCTCTGCTTTTCCGGTATCGGGATTCGCCACTCTGAATTCGTACGCCTCGAAATCGCTATGCTTACTCATATTCTCCGCGAGCACCGAGCCTGGAAATGGCCGGATAAGCGGGTGTTCCGGAATCTCCGCTGCCCAAACTGCCCATCCTGCGCACATTGCCATAAGGATCGACGCTACTTGTCGCATTTCTTTACCCCTTTACGTGCTTTCTTTGAAGAATTTTCGCACAGTGGCGTTGGGACCCTAAGCCCTTGGCTATCTTCTACACCTTAATCGGTCAGGAAAACAACTTTCGTAATAAGGCTGATAAATGCCATGCCTATTTGTGTCAAGGATTCTTGAAGAGACGTGTCGGGCGGTTTTGAGACAAAAGACGCGACACGTCTCTTGAAGAATCCTTGATACAAAAAGGCATGG
>JAWODE010000731.1:0-3641 GCA_046483455.1 Candidatus Hydrogenedentota bacterium
CCCACACCGGACAACTTTTCCAAGCAGCGAACCATGAGCTACGGGGCTCACCCGTAGACCATAAAAATACCGCCAACCGCGCTCCGGCAACGGAGGACGGGGTGTCCAACCCGTCGTTAAGACCACCGCGGACGGATACGTCCGCACTCCTTGTGATACTGACCGGCGAGGGCGCCGGTCCCACACCGGAGGAGACAAGTATTCTCGCAACAAACCCTGGTTTGCGCCGCAAACTGTATGGTCAGTGCCTGTTTTTGGCTTCATTCAACTGCTTCAAGGGCTTTTTCAAGAGCGCCTCACGCCTCGTGTTTTTCCATCGAGTTCCTTCGAATGGCGGGTGTCAATCCCGGACTTGCTGTGGGGCAGGGTCTTATCCGCGCTGCCTACATCGCCCACTTCACGACATGGCCTTATTTCGCGGGACGCAGCGTGACGCTCCGCAGGTTCATGACGGCTTCCTTGGGTTTGGCTTTCGGCGTTACCTTTACCGTGTAAACGCCGACGGAGTCAATGTCAACCGTGCCGGCGGTCTTCGTCACAAAGTTTGACCACGAGCCGGTCTCCTTGACCGTAGTTTTCGCGAGGGCCTCGCCCACGTTAACCTCGATGGGGGTGCCGCCGGTGCCCTCGTTACAGGCATAGGTCATCTCGACAGCATATGCGCCCGGCTTGTCGACGGTAACGTGCCATGCAACCGTGTCCTTGGGATTGGTCCAGAAACCGACGGCGTCCCTATCGGCTTCATAGCGGGCGGTGTTGCCCATGACGCGGGCTTGCGCCGCCGGAAGCGACAACGCACCGTCCGCGCCAGCATGAATCGTCATATCAACATCCGGCGTGCCCTCGATCTCGAGAACGAGAACGGTCGCGTCTTCATTGGGCATGTGTTCGGGCACATCGACGCTGATCGATCGCTCGTTATTCCGGGTGACGTCAAGGGCCGTGCCGGGTTCGGTCAACAGATACGCCCGTTTCACGTCGTTCTTGAGACCGGGCACTTCGAGAACATCCTCGGGCCAGTCGAATACGTGCAGGAAGAGCTTGCCGGGCTTGGTCGTGCATCGCCCCCACGGGAGCGTCGGGAACGGGCTGGGTCCCGTGCCGTATATGGCTTCGCCGTTCTCGTCGAGCCAGTCTCCCATGGCCAGGAGGCGCTGCTCCATGATGACGGGAATCCGCCCATCGGCCGTGGGGCCGATGTCCAGCAGCAAGTTACCGCCTCCGTTACAGATCGAGATAAGCAGGCGGATCAATTCTCGGGGTGTAGCGTAATCGTCGATTTCCTCATTGCGGTTGTAGCCGAAGGATTTGCCGATACCCCGGCATTCCTCCCATTTGTGGCGCTCCCCAAGGTCCTGGCCCCAGCCCACGTGACCGTACTCGGTTGTGTAGAACCCGCCGTGGTTGCTGCGGCAGCCTTTGCCCCAGCGATCATTCACGACGACCTGTTCCCGCACTGGCGACTCATTGTAAAGCCACGCGAGGAACTCCGTGCTGCGCCAGAGCGTGTCGGGGTGGTCCCACTCGCCGTCCGGCCACACGATATCGGGCTCGTAACGCAACACGAGGTCTTTCATCTGCGGCAGCATGTGCTGCTCGACGTACCGCTCTGGATCGCCACGGTAAATGGGGTTAAACCACTCGTATAACGAATAATAAAAACCCATTTTCAGACCGCGCGCTTTTACGGCTTCCGTCAGGTCGCCACAGAGGTCCCGCCCGGGGCCGACATCGACGCTGTTCCAGTTCCAGCTCTCGGCGCTGGGCCAGAGACAGTAGCCTTCGTGGTGTTTCGAGGTCAAGACCACGTATTTCGCGCCCGAGCGCTCGAAAATCTCGGCCCAGTGCGCGGGATCGAACATCTCAGCCTCGAATTGCGGCGCGAATTCCGGATATTTGAAGTCTTCGCCGTAATTTTCGACATGAAACTTCCATGTTGCGCCGTCTTTGTTCTGCATATCGTTCCAATACCACTCGGAATACCGGTCTTTGGGCCCCCATGCCGGCACGGAATACACGCCCCAGTGGATAAAGATGCCGAACTTATCGTGATCGAACCAGGCCGGTAAAGGCCGGCTGTCGATGGATTCCCAGGTGGGTTCGTACTGTTTATCCTGGGCATGTGCGGCGGCTGCCGTCACCATGATTGCTACCGTCACCACAAGCGCTATCACTCGCATCGCTTTTCTCCTTCCCATTCGCATATCGGAACGTTAACCAATCGCTACACCGCTTGACCGGGCCAAATCGTAGGTAGTGCGGGCGTATGCTCGAGCCAGCGGTCCAGCCAGGCAAACCCGAACCGTTTGGCCGGCGGCGGGAAATTATGCCCGCCGGGAAACGAAAACATGCCCACGTGGTCGCCGGCGCCAAGGGCGTGGTAGGTCTCTTGCGCGCGTATGAGCCGCTCGACGGTCCCTTGCTCCTCGAATTCCTCCTCGCTCGCCTGAATCATGAGCGGACGCGGCGCGACCAGCATCATGAGACCGTCGAAATCACATGGAACCGGCTTCGTGGGATCCTCGATATAGGGGCGGAAATTCGGGATATAGCAATAATCGCTCACGGGGCCTTGTTTATTGTTGGGGTCCTGGGGCCGGGCCCAGTGATCGGTGTCGCGAACCCACCCCAGTTTGCCGCAATTGCTTACCGCCACCGCGATACGCTCGTCAAACGCCGCCGCGCACAAACTCGTATGCCCGCCCAGCGAATGGCCGATGCACCCAATGCGCTTCGGGTCTACAAAATCGAGGGTCTCGAGTACATCCACGGCCCGCATGCAGTCCCACGCGTTCTTGCCGAACAGGGACCATCCGGGATGCCGTTTGTAGAACGGTTCCGAGTCGTAACGGGTGTGCCCCGCGGGAATGCGTTCGCCATCACCGAAGAGGTCGATGTTGATCGTGACGTACCCCCAGCGGGCAAGTTCGAGGCCGTAGGCGCGGCTTTCCGCGGGAGGAAGCGGCGGGTCCTCCGCCGCCTTGCCCGTCAGCCCCACGCACTGGGCTTTTCCCGCACCCGCGCTTGTCGGGTGCGGGCAGACCAGTGCCGGGCTCGGTCCCGGACGGGCATTCTTTGGAACAAGAAGATAGGCGGGCACGCGGTCGTCGCCTTCCGAAACAAAATTTAGATAATGACACTCGATCCCCTCGATATCGTCAACGCGGCGCATTTCGAGATCGAGTTCGGGTTTTTCCGAGGGAAACGGACCGATCATGTCGAGCCAGGCGCGCCGAGTCGCGCGCGCCCGTTGCGGCCAGTTGCGCGCGGTAACGTGAGATCCCGACTCCGATTCTCTCGCCTGCACTACCGCTGCCGCAAGCAGCCCCGCGCCCCCGATTCCACCCGTCAATAAAGCGCGCCGTCCGAAACGTCCCTCCCGCTCATGCTCATTATGCATGGACACCGTTCCTCCCCCTGGAATGAATCCGCAACCCGTACCTTTGCACCATGCTCCCCACGATAGCGCAGGGCTGTGACTGAATCAAGCGTACACGGCATCCCAAATCGTCGTCGCGTCGATTCACGGGTATTACACGGGCCGCGTGGTCCCCCACCCGGCCACAACCACCGTTTTAACAGAGCGAAGTCAGTGCGGGAACTTCGTTACGCTCGTAGTAATAGATAGCGCCCCATTTCTG
>JAWODE010000723.1:0-10996 GCA_046483455.1 Candidatus Hydrogenedentota bacterium
CGAAATTCCGTCGCCGGATGGTTTTCCGCAGGCTGCGGGAGCGGTGGAACTCCTCGGGAAACAGCACCAGACGCGGATCGGGCGACCACCAGAGGATGGGTTGCCCGTCGGAATACCACGGGAAGATACCCGCCTCGTACGCGGCCAATAGCCGCTCGGGCCGCAGATCGCCACCGACGGCCAGCAGGCCGTCTTCTTCGGCCAAATACGGCGGCGGAAAAGCGGGTTCTCTGCTCAGTTGGAAGATGGGCATATATCGGTTCTGAAATCACGCGGCAACGCGCATCCCTTTGTCACGCATCCTCGAATTCGAAGGCGATGGCATCGTTTTCGACGGTTACCAGCACCCGGCCGCCCTTTTCGAGTTTTCCGAAGAGCAATTCATCGCTCAAGCGGTCCTTGACCTCGGTCTGGATGAGACGTTTAAGCGGCCGCGCGCCGAACTTGGGATCGTAGCCGCGATTGGCGAGCCACGTACGGGCTTCGTTCGTCAGGCCGAGTGTTACCTTCTGCGCGGCCAACTTAGCCTGCAATTCGCCGATAAATTTGTCCACAATCCGCTCGATTATTTCTTGGGGCAACGCATTAAACGATACAATCGCATCGAGACGGTTGCGAAATTCAGGACTAAAGGTCTTTTCCACCGCCCGCATCGCTTTGCCCTGGCCGCTCTCGACTTCGCGATCGCCAAACCCCATGGTCCGCGCCGCCATATCGCGCGCACCGACGTTCGAGGTCATCACAAGCACCACATTCCGAAAATCGGCGCGTTTGCCGTTGTTGTCCGTTAGGGTCGCGTGGTCCATGACTTGCAGCAGGATGTTGAAGAGATCGGGATGGGCCTTCTCGATTTCGTCCAGCAGCAGTACGCAGTAGGGGTGCTTCCGGATTTCGTCCGTAAGCAGACCGCCTTGGTCGAAACCGACGTATCCGGGCGGCGCGCCAATGAGCCGCGCGACGGTGTGTTTCTCCATGTACTCGCTCATGTCGTAGCGCGCGAAATGGACGCCCATCACGGCCGCAAGCTGCCGGGCAACCTCGGTCTTGCCCACGCCGGTCGGTCCGATAAACAGGAAATTGCCGATCGGACTGTCTTCGTTGCCCAGCCCCGCCCGCGAACGTTTGATCGCGGTGGCCACGGCACGGATGGCGTCGTCTTGTCCGAACACCATGCGCTTCATCTCTTTCTCGAGCACGGCGAGGTGCTGGCGGTCTGAGGAAGACACGCTGCGCTGGGGAATCTTCGCGATGCCGGCGACAATGGCTTCGATATCCGGCGGGCGTATGCTTTTACGCGTGCCTTTCGGCAGAAGTTTAATGCTTGCCCCCGCCTCGTCGATAACATCGATGGCCTTATCGGGGAGGCAGCGGTCGTTGATGTGTTTCGCCGACAATTCGGCGGCCGCACGAAGAGCCGTGTCGGTATAGGTGATGCCGTGGTGTTTTTCGTAACGCGCTTTCAGTCCTCGAAGGATCAAGATGGTCTCGTCGATTGTAGGCTCGGCAATCTCGATTTTCTGAAACCGCCGCGACAAGGCGCGGTCTTTCTCGAAGGTCTGTTTGAATTCTTCGTAGGTGGTCGAGCCGATGCAGCGCAGTTCGCCCGAGGCCAGGACCGGCTTGAGCATGTTCGAGGCGTCCATGGTGTTATCGGTGGTCGAACCGGCCCCCACGACCGTGTGAATTTCATCGATAAACAAAATGACGTTGTTGCGCTCGACCAGCGCCGCAATAACCGCTTTCATGCGTTGCTCGAAATCGCCCCGGAACCGCGTACCCGCCAGCATCGCCGCCAAATCAAGCCGCAGAATCTCGATGCCCAGTAAAACCGCGGGAACCTTTTCTTCGGTAATCTGGAGGGCCAGGCCTTCCGCAATGGCCGTCTTTCCCACCCCCGGTTCACCCACAAACACGGGATTGTTCTTGCGGCGGCGGCACAACACCTGCACGGTACGGCGCAACTCCTTTTCCCGGCCGATAAGCGGATCGATCAAGCCTTTACGGGCCCGCTCGTTCAGGTTGATCGTGAACGCTTCGAGGGGGTTACGGCTTGGTCGGACGCCCTCGGTTTGCTCGGCCTCTTCCTGCTCCTCGTCATACTCCTCCTCGGCCCCATCATCCCACGCATCCTTGCCGACACCATGTGAAATGTAGGTAAGGATATCGAGGCGTGTGATACCCTGCTCGCGCAAGCAGAAACTCGCGTCCGAGTCGTCCTCCTCGAGAATTGCCGCCAGCAGGTCGCCTGCGTCCAGCTCTTTCTTACCCGAGAAATGCACATGCGCGATAGCCCGTTGCATGACCCGTTCGAACGCGATGGTTTGCTCGGGAAGAGCGTCGGCGTCATCGGGAATGCTTTCGAGATCGCGCTCAAAAAAACGCTCGAGGGCGTTCTTAATGGCCTCCGGGTTACCCCCGCAATGCTCGACAATCTCCCGGCCAAACGCGTCGTCCATCAACGAATACAGCAAGTGCTCGACGCAGAAATACTCGTGATGCCGCCGTCGCGCCTCCTGCATGGCCGACGAAAGCACCAATTCAACGGACCGGCCGATCATGGTCCAATCACTCCTCTTCCATAGTGCACAGCAAGGGGAACCCCTGCGAACGGGCCAATTCATGCGCCCTGGCGATTTTCACTTCGGCTATTTGAGAAGGGTAGACGCCGCAGACCCCCACACCACCCTTATGGATGCGGAGCATGATGCGCACGGCGTCGGGTTGTGTCCGCCGAAACACCGACCTCAGTACATGAACCACAAACTCCATGGTCGTGTAATCGTCGTTATGCATCAGCACCTTGTACCGGCGCGGCTGCTTCGCTTCCTGGCGCGGTTTAACGCCTACGCCTTCCTTTGTTCCAGGTACATACTCCGGCACGACTCTACCGCCACTCCTCGCTGCGGCTCCACCGCTCACTACTAACGGGAACCGCGTCTACTCATCTGAACACTTTGGACACACCATTTTCCTCTCCTATTTTACACCGTTTCGGGGAGCGATGGCATTATGAAGTGGATTTCGGCAGCCTTGTGCCTGGAAATAACTCCGGTATTTTGGGAAACCACCAGGATTCTTGTGAAGAACCTTGGCCAAGCGGTGTCTTATCGCCAGATTGTTGTAGTCGAGTTAGTCAAAATTTGTGTGTGTAACTTTCGTAGCATGGCCGTCTCGGCCATGGCCCGCCATGGACGAGACGCCCGCGCTACAACGTACTGCGCCTTTGTAGTTCAATATCGAGAGCATTTCAACACAGATTCGCGGAGATCGCTGAGGAAAGAAACCGAGAACTCACATCTCGTTTCCGTGCAACCTCATTATCTGCGTCAATCTGCGCGCCCGCGGACGCTCGCCTTGTCAACCTTCGCGCATCTTAGCCCCCTGTACCGTATATCTTTTATATCGCAAATGCGAAAAACCACGGTAACAAAGGAGTTGTCGAAAAAGTCCTCAAACCATTGGGATTGAGCGAAAAGCAGGGACCGACCCGGTGGTTTGCGCAGCAAACCGGGGGTCTGTCCCGGCCGCTTTTCGCCCCTGCGATGCACGGCCCGAGTTTTTTGACAGCTCCACAGACCGGTTTTCTCTTGCCCCAGCAGCCAGTTGGTCTCTTTACGACGCCTATGGCACAATCGAAAAGCAGCGATAAAGACGGGGTGCAGAAGTGCGCATGAAAAACAGGAAGACTCGAGCGATACGCTACGCCGTTTTGGCATGGGCACTTGTCGTGTGCCTTGCGGCGCCGGCCGCCGAGTACGATTCCCCCCTATATGCCTTCGCACAGCGCATCGACGCTACGCCCGGCAGCGCCAATTTCGATGGTACCCGCCAGAACCACGTGCTCATGCTCGAGGATGGACTCGACGCCCTTCTCCTGCGCGTCCATCTCATCCGCAATGCCCAGCGTTGCATCGATATTCAAACCACCATCCTGGCGAATGACGAATGCGGCCGTCTCATCATGTGCGAGTTGTTCAAAGCCGCGCGACGGGGCGTGGTGGTGCGTCTCCTGATCGATCATTTCATGTCAGCCCGCGACGCCCGCTGGATGGCGGCCCTCACCGAAGCTCACCCGAATCTCGAGATTCGCTACTACCGCCCGCCCGCAGACCATGCCGCGCCCCCGAGACTTCTGGAACTGGCCAATACCTTCTTACGGTTCAAGAGTACAAATCAGCGCATGCACAACAAGCTCATGCTGTTCGATCGACAAATCGGAATTGTAGGCGGCCGCAACATCGACAACCATTACTACAACTACTCGATCAGCTACAACTTTCTTGACCGGGACGCCGTGGTGGTGGGACCGGCTGTCACCGACATGGCGACGTCCTTCGAGGCATATTGGTTTTATAAACGCTCTGTTCCCAGTTACCAACTCCGCGACATTCGCGCCGTGTGCGAGACGGGCGCCTATGAACGAATCCGTTCTCCCGAGGATTTCCACATCGGAAAATTGCAATCTGCCGTTTCCGTGCTCATTGAAGACAAGGCTTATCTTCAAGACACCTTTGTAACCTCTTTTCAAGAACCACACCGGCTCGAGTTCATTTCGGACGATCCCGGCAAGAATCAGCGCAAATGGCTTTGGGGCGGCGGCCGTGCGGTACACCGCATACGCGAGATTATACGGTCCGCGGACGAAGAACTCGTGATGCAGAGCCCCTACCTGATTCTCAACTACCACGCGCGCCGAATGTTTAAGAAGTTGCAAAGAAACGATCCGCCCCCAAAGGTAATCGTATCAACCAACAGCTTTGCATCCACCGACAATACCGTGGCCTATTCCGCCAACTACAAAATGCGCTCGACGTACATCGAAAAGCTGAAATTCCAGGTCTATGAACTCAAGGCACATCCGAAGAACCTCCTGCAATGGCTGCCGAATTTCGAGGAATTGCAGGCGCGGGCGGAACGGACCGGCGAATCCCGCGACCCGTTCATTTCGATCCATGGCAAGTCTATCGTTGTGGATTCCCGCATGGTGTATGTCGGTTCCTTCAATCTCGACCCGCGTTCCGAAAACCTGAACACGGAAAACGGCATCCTTATCGAGGACGCGAGGATCGCTCAGCAGGTGCGGGCCTCGATTCTCGAAGTTACCCGCCCCTCGTGCAGTTGGGTCATTGCCAAGCGGCAAATCCCGCTCTCGGAAGTAAACTACCTGCTCGAGGGCCTTTCCGGTTTGTCCCCCATAGACCTCTGGCCACTGCGGAACACCACGAGCTTCGAACTTCGTCCCGGCATGGAGCCTGTCGAACCCGGCCACGAGGATTTCTACGAGCACTATAGCGATGCGGGGAGTTTTCCAGGCTCCGAGGGTATTTCAACAAAACAAATCGTGACAAGGATTTACAAAGTACTGGGTTCTCTGGCCGTACCTATCTTATAATTGCGTCTCGTTTATAAAGATGGTTCACAATTCCCCCGAAAGGAGTTCATGAAGTCCAATTACCATACCCATACCTACCGCTGTAAACATGCCACGGGCGATGTGGCCGACTACTGCCGCGCCGCCAAAGATGCCGGGTTGACCGTGCTGGGCATTTCCGACCACGCGGCGCTTCCAGACAATCGGTGGCGCTCGGTGCGTATGGATTATGCCGAACGGGAAGCCTACTGCGCCGCTATCGAGCAAGCGCAAGAGCGTTTCGACGACCTGACGGTTCTCAAAAGCATGGAGTGCGAGTACGATCCCGCGTATCGTGCCTATTTCGAGGACGAATTGCTCGGCCGACTCGAGTTGGATTATCTAATCGGCGCGGCGCATTTCATTCCCCACAACGGCAGGTATATCGGCGTTTATGGCGGCATTACCGACGCGGCATCTCTACACTCTTATACGCGCGCGTACGTCGAACTCATCGAGTGGGACCTCTTCGCGTTCATCGCTCACCCCGATTTGTTCGGCAACAGCTATCTCGAATGGGATGCGGAAGCCGTTGCCTGTGCAAAAGCGATTCTGCAAGCGGCCGAAACCCACAGGGTGCCGCTCGAAATCAACGGCTACGGGTTCCGAAAAGAGTGGGTCCAGACGTCCGAGGGGCACCGGCCAATGTACCCCTGGGCCAGATTCTGGGAATTGGCGGCCGAATACAATATCGAGGTGGTGATCAGTTCGGACGCCCACCACCCCGAAGACGTCGCTGCCAATCTCGACGATGGAGCCCAACTCGCCACGCAGTTCGGTTTGCGTGTCGCTGATTTAACGTGCCTGGAACCGGACCTACAGTGCTAAAAAGGACCACGGGTGAGGCGGATAACACGGAGAAATGCTATGAAATCGGGAGTAACCGCCGCGCATGAAGAGAAAGTTACCGCCCTGTTGAAAACATTAATCGACCAGGAACACGCCCGGGTGCTTGTACCGCCTTATGAAAACACGCCCGGCTTTTGGTTCGGCGGTGGCAATCTGGTGCGCGACGATACGGGCACGCTTTGGCTTGTAGGACGCTACCGAAACGCCGGTGACTCGCGCACGGGCCTCAAGATGGGCGAACGCGGACTCGAACTGGCCGTCTTCGCTTCGCAGGACGACGGCGCGACATTTAAAAAGGTCCAGAACTGGTCCAAGAAAGATTTGAGCCGTCCCGGCGCCGAAGTGTTGTCCCTCGAGGGAGCTTCCCTATTCTTTCCGCAACGGGGCGGCTGCGAACTATATGTTTCCTCTGAGAAACGACGGCCCTATCCTGACGAAGTCAAAGCTTTTCAAAAAGAGGGAACCGGGGTATGGACCATCGACGTCATCCGCGGCGACTCCCCCGAGGCACTCGATAGCACCACCCTTAGCCCTGTGTTTGCCGAACAGCCTGATCCCGGCCACCTCCACGTGAAAGACCCCGTGGTGTTTCCCGGCTACGACGGCGCGACCATCCTTGTCTTCTGCAACCACCCCTTCACGTGGGCATCGGCCAATTCCGGATACGCTGTGCGCGAAAACGCCGCTTCGCCGTTTGAAGTGAAATCGTGGGAATTTGTTTCGCGCGGACCCGCCTGGGACGTCGCGGGCACGCGGATGACCTCTTGCATGCCGGTACCCGGCGTAGGCGCATTCAAAGGCCTGGCGCCCGTGTGCGTGTATTTCTACGACGGTCTGGAATGCGTCCGTCCGCACGAACAGAGCGCCGGCGGTGTAAAACGACCCCGCGGGTACAGTTGCGAAGAGCTTGGCGGCGCATGCTGGGGTCCCCTGGATGCCTTTCCCGAGATGACCCGGCTATCCCAGTTGCAACCGCTCTTTGTTTCGCCCCATGGCACGGGCTGTAGCCGGTACGTCGAGACCCTCGTCGAGCCTGGCGGCATCCGCGCCATCTGGCAGCAAGGCCAGGAAGACGGTTCTCAGCCACTGGTGATAAACTTTCTGTCCAGAGAAAAGATAACCGGGATTCTCTCCTGACCGGGAGGAATCAGAAAGTTTTTCGGTTCCATATTGTCCATTCCGTCCATCTGGGTCTCCACGACCTTCATCTTCGCGCGTGCTTACGCGTCTTTTGAGTCTGCGTGCTCTGCTCCGTTTGAAGCATCCGGTGCGTGGACCTATTATAGGGGCATGCACGGCCAAGCCACCTACGGGGCAACGGCCGCTGAAATCATTGGAAATGCGTAGCTGGACCACAGAAACAGCATTTTGAAAGGGGGCAAAAAATGAATGAGCGAGTTTCCCGGCGAACATTCACGAAAACGGCTATGGCGTCGGCAGCAGGATTAACGGCCGCGAGCCGCGCGCGGGCCCAGGGGGCCAATGAACGCATTCGCCTCGGCTTTATTGGGGTTGCAAACCGCGGCGGACAGTTGATGACGGCGTTTCAGAGTCACGACGACGCCGAGATTGCCGCGGTATGCGACGTGTACCAGCCTGTCCTCGAGAAGGCCCAATCACGCGCGCCGGGTTCAAAAGCCTACAAGGACTACCGGGACCTCATCGCCCAGAATGACCTCGACGCGATCGTTATCGCGACACCGGACCATTGGCATGCCCTGCAGTGCATCGATGCGTGTAAAGCAGGCAAGGACGTCTACGTCGAGAAACCACTGTGCATGACCGTCCACGAGGGACGCCAGATGGTCGAGGCGGCGCGCAAATACGACCGGGTCGTACAGGTGGGCACGCACCGGCGGTCATCGCCCCTCTACACGCGCCTGGCGAAATTGGTTCAGTCCGACAAGGTCGGCCATGTGCACGTAGCGCGTTGTTACCGTCTCAGCAATATGTATCCCGACGGGATCGGCCGGATGCCCCATAGCGATCCCCCCGAAGGACTCGATTGGGACATGTGGCTGGGACCACGGCCCATGCGTCCTTACCAGGACAACATCACCCCGTACAAATTCCGGTGGTGGCACCTGTACTCGTCCCAGATGGGCAACTGGGGCGTGCATTACCTCGACGCCATTCGCTGGATGACAGGAGAACTCGCGCCGGCCTCGATCTGCGCCATGGGCGGGCAATTCGTCGTGATGGACGACCGCACCATCCCCGACACCATGGAAGCCGTCTTTGAATTTGCTTCGGGCCGCCTGGCCATCTTCGGCCAGTATGAGGCCAGCAGCAATGCCGCCCTTCGCCAAGGTGAAATCGAGTTGCGCGGCACCCAGGGCACGGTCTACGCCGACGGCAACGGCTTCAAAATCTTCCCCGAGCGTGGTGGCCAGTTCCAGGACAGCGCGCCCCGCATGGAGCCCATGGAAGACAAGGCCAAGGGAAATAATGCCGCCCTCACCGCCCTCCATGCCCGCAACTTCCTCGATTGCATCAAGTCCCGCGAAAAACCCAACGCCGACATCGAGATCGGACACCGGTCGACGTCCTTCAGCCTCTTGGCTAATATTTCACTGGCCACGCGGTCACGTCTCGAATGGGACGCCGAGCACGAAGTCATCACCAACAACGAAGAAGCGAACAAACTCTTGCACTACGAGTATCGCGAACCATGGGAATTGAGCGTATGAGACCGATAGCGTTTTGCCTGGCAGCCATGATGGTCCTGGGGATAGCCTCGACGGCCGACGCGGACATCGTAGACGGGAAACTTGTCCTGCACACGCGGAGCCGTCCAGCGGAACTCGAGAGCGAAGGGCCGCCCGGGATTGTATACAAGACCATCGAGTGGGACCCCGAGAAGACCGCGATTATCATCTGCGACGTGTGGAACACCCTGAAGGGCAAGACGGCCGCGGACCGCGTTGCGGAGCATGCACCGCGCATTAACGAAGTCGTGTCCGCCGCGCGAGATCAGGGCGTGCTCATTGTCCACGCGCCGAGCGGCACCTTGGACTTCTACAAGGGCACGCCGGCCCGGCAGCGGTGTATCGACGCGCCCAAAGTGGAAACGGCCGTTCCGCTGAAATGGAACGAACTCGATCCCTCCCGCGAAGCCACCCTTCCCATCGACGATTCCGATGGTGGCTGGGAAGGTCCTGTGGCGGAAGGCACACGTCCGCAGACGCGCCAGCACCCGGCCATTACGATTACCGATAAAGACGCGATCGGTGACGGGGCCGGCGTTTTCTACCTGCTCGAACAGCAGGGCATCGAAAACGTGATCCTTACGGGTGTACACACGAATATGTGCGTATTGGGCAGGCCTTTCGGCATTCGGCAACTCACCTACTTGGGCAAAAACGTGCTCTTGATGCGCGATTGTACCGACAGCCTCTACAATCCCGAAATGCCCCCCAAAGTTAGCCATTACCGGGGGACGGACCTCGTCATCGAGCACATCGAAAAATACTGGTGCCCCACGGTGACGAGTACGGACTTCATCGACAAGCCGCCATTCCGGTTTGAAGGCGATCACCGCAAGCATGTGGTCTTCTTCGTGAGCGACGACCATTACGATGCCGATAAGACCCTGCCTGTATTCGCCCAACAGTTGCGCGAGGCATACGACCTCCATTGCACGGTGTTGCACGGCGAAGGTCGCCACGAACTGCCGCTCGTTGAGACCCTCCAGGATGCGGATGCGCTCATCATTTTCGTGCGGCGGCTGGGATTGCCCGAGGAGCAGCTTCGTGCGCTTCAGAAATATGTAAACGGCGGCAACCCGACCATCGGGATGCGCACGGCGAGCCACGCCTTCACCATGAATTTCCGCGACCCCCCGGGATTTGAGGTGCCCGAGGGGCGCGCCGAGTGGCGCGAGTTCGACGCCGAAGTCCTCGGCGGAAATTACCATAACCATGCCGCCAACGAACTCGGGACCGACGTCGCCATTGTCGAGGGAAAAGCAGACCACCCCATTTTCAAAGGCGTAACGCCCGCGAAATGGCACAGTACCGGTTCGCTGTATTTCACGTCGCCCGTGAAGGACGACGCCGAAGTCCTCATGACCGGTTCGATTCCCGACCGTACCGAACCCCTGCTCTGGACCCGCAGGCACAACAACGGGAAAGTCGTGTACATGGGGCTCGGCCACCCCGATGACTTCGAGGCCACCACGGCAAACGCCGGGCTCATCGCGCCGCATCCATGGAACGTCGTTGTCAGCCCGGGGGACAGCTCCCTCGAAGACATGATACGCGAGGTCGACCACGGGCTGCTCGTCACCAACGTCTGGTACACCCGCTTCCAGAACTACCATACCGGGGACTTCTCCACGATTCCCCGCGATGCCGCCATCACCATCGACAACGGCGAGCTCGGCCACGCCGTGACGGGCATCCGCATCAGCGACAGCCTGCCCCGCCTGCTCACCAGCATCACACGGCTCTCCCGGAAACAGCAGCAGATACACTGGTGGGAGGCCAGAAAGACGATAAAGAAAATTGAAAGTAACAGCCATGGCCATTTATTGCGGTTAAGGTTTATGTTGAGATTTAATAATCCTCCCTCCGGTGATTTTTGATTTTCCATGTTCCGCTCGTCAACGCGAAGCTGGACCCGATGCTGGCCGGTCTGTTCGCGCGCCTGGTCTTCCGTCGGCTTGTGGGCACTGTTGCCCTGCTCCGGCGTGCTGTTGTCCTGCTTGGCCATGAAAACTCCTGGATAGAAAGAAAG